>CAZBBB010000020.1:0-41149 GCA_964490005.1 uncultured Phycisphaerales bacterium
ACGGCACGATCCGCTGCACGGCTCGGTCGCGCGGCCGCGCTCGCTGGGCGCGGCGCTGCTCGACTGGCGCGCGAGCCGCGGGCCGCCGCCCGCGCCGGAGCGCGCGGCGATCGACGCGCGCGTCGCGGAGCTGCGCGCGCAACTGCTTCCCGGGCCTTCCTGGCCGGGCTGCTTCGGCGGGCCGGCCGAATTCCTCGGGGCGGGCGACGGCGAGCGGGCGCTGGCGCGCGCGCTGCTCATCGCGTGGGCGGCGCTGGGCCTGCCCGTCGAGCGCGTCGACCGGCGGCTCGGCGAGGGGCTCGCTCTGGCGCAGGCCGGACGCGACGAGGAGGCCCTCGCGCGGCTCGACGCGGCGCAGGCGCTCGACGACGGCGACGCCGAGCTGCTCTTCCAGCGCGCGCAGATCGCCCGGCGCGCGGGGCGGTCGGCCGAATCGTCGGCCGACTTCGCGCGCCTGGCGCAGCTCGATCCCGAGGGCGCGCCGGGCCTGTTCGCGGCTGGCCTGCTGGCGCTCGACGCGGGCGACGAGGCGTCCGCCGAGCGCGCGCTGTTCGCCGCCACGCGCCGGCGACCCTCGCTGGGCGTGGCGCGCTGGATGCTCGGCCGCCTCTACCTGCGCGCCGGACGCCTCGAGGACGCGCTGCGCGAACTGAGCGTGGCGCAGGTGCTGCTCGGAGGCGTGCCCGAGTACGCCGAGGCGCTGGCGCAGCTCGCCGCGCGCGGCGCGTCGGCCGCGCTCAGGTGAGGCGCTCCCAGTAGTCCTTGGGCATGTCGCGCGCGATCTTGAGCGCGCCGTTGCAGCCGCCGTAGACGGGCTCCTCGACGGTCGTGACCCGGCCGCCGCCGAGATGCTCGGCCATGTAGGCCTCGAGCGCCTCGCCCAGCCCGCCGATCTGGCTGCCGCCGCCGCCGAGCAGCACGTTGTCGCGCAGCGTCGCCTGGAACTCGGGGTCGAAGCTCGCCACGAGCCGCGCCAGCCCGTCGGCGATCTTCGGCACGATGCTCAGGCAGGCCTCGCGCATCTCCTTCGTGATGTCGACCTCGGTCGGCTTGCCCTTGACCGGCCAGCGCACCTTGGCGCGCGGCCCGTCGGCGCTCACGTCGGCGTGGGCCTCCTTGGCCTGCGTGATCATGTTCGGCGAGAAGTCGAGCCCCGGATGGTTCTTGCGGATCAGCTCGGCGAGCCGGGCGTCGATCGCGTCGCCGGCCCAGTCGATCGTGACCTGGTCGTCCTCGCCCGGCATCGTGCCGTGCATGCGGCACAGGTCGGTCGTGCCGGCGCCGATGTCGATGACCAGCACGTCGGTGAAGCGGTCGATGCCGTAGGCCACGGCGAAGGGCTCGGAGCAGATCATGACCGAGTCGACCTCCTTGCCGGCCGCCTGCAGGATCGCCTTGCGGTTCGTCACGGAGGCCTCGGCGGGCGTGCCGATCACGGCGTAGACGAGCTGGTCCTCGCGGGGGCGCGCGAGCCGGATCGCGTGGCGGATGAGGTCCTGCGAGGCGCGCATGTTGGCCTGCGCCTCGGCCTCCGACAGCCCGCCGTTGCTGCCCTTGATCACGCCGGCCTCGAGCGGGCGATAGACGTTCAGCGCGAGGCGGTGCTTGAGCACGTCGGCGCCGAAGAGCGGGCCCTCGCCCAGCAGCTTGCGCGAGACGACGTCCTTGGGATAGCCGACGAGCGAGTAGGTCGATTCGCGCACGCCGTTGCTGGCCGCGATCGCGGTGCGCGAGGTGCCGAGATCGATGCCGATCCAGAGGATGCCGTCCTCGCCGGCGTCGACGGAGGGGTCGGGCTGCTTGTCGGTCGCGTGCTTGGCGCTCATGTCGCGTCGGGGCTCCTCTCGGCTGCGGGGGTCTTCGGCTCCTCGGCCGAACCGACCATCGTTCTCAATTCGAGGTTCAGGTGGAAGATCTCGTCGAGCAGCGCGCGGCGCTGGCCCTCGGCCGGTGCGCGCGGCTCGAGCGGCGCGCCGACGACGGGCGGCCCGGCGCGCGCGGCTTCGACGCGGGCCCGCTCGAGCAGGTCTTCCGACTCGGCCAGCTTGTGGCGCAGGCGCTCGATGCGGCGGCGCATCTGCGTGAGGCGCGCGTCGTGCTGGCGCCGGTCGCGCACCGCGAGGCGCGCCACGTAGCCGTCGATCGAGGCGCTCACGAGGGCCTCGGCGCGGGCGGCGAGGGCCGGGTCGGCGAGCAGCGCGCGCAGCTCGGCCAGCAGGCGGGCGCGCAGTTCGCCGAGTTCGCCGTCGAGCGGCGAACGCGTCCCGGCGCGCTGCTGGTCGGCGAGGTCGCTCTCGGCGCGCTGCAGCTCGCCGCGCAGCACCTCGCGGTGCGCCGCCAGCTCGTCGCGCTGCTCGGTGAGCCGGTCGACGGTCGAGCGCAGCGCGTCGCGTTCGGCGAGCAGCGCCAGCAGGCGCGCCCGCGCGTCGTTGCCCAGCCCGGCCAGCAGTTCGGGGCCGGTCTGCCGGCCGAGCTGCGCGAGGGCCTCGTCGACGGCCGCCGCGACGAGGTGCTCGACCTCGGAGTAGCGCAGCACCGTGACCCGCCGCTGCCCCTGCCGCTGGAGCGCCTCGACGGACTCCTCGCTGGCGGCCTCGCGCAGGCGGTGCAGCAGGTCGCGGGTGAGTTTGCGGCTCATGGGCGCCCGATGGTCCGCGAGGGGGGGCCGGGAGGTCAACCGGCGTCCGGCCGCTCTCCGGGCGCGGAGGATGAGGTGTTCCAGCGCGGGCGCCCGGGAGTCGATGATGTGCGCATGTCCTTCCTCGATCGACTCCGCCGGCCGTCGGGCGCCGCCGGGCGCGCCGCGTCCGCGCCGCCCGGGCCCGACGACCTGCTCGCGCTCGTCGACGACACGGTCGACCCGCGGCTCGTCATGCATCACGGGCCGCGCGCGTTCCACGCCGAGCAGTACCGCGGCTTCCGCACCAACCTGCGCGCGATGAACCCCAACGACGAGCCGCGCACGCTGCTGTTCACCTCGGCCAGCTCGGGCGTCGGCAAGTCGGTGAGCGCGGCGAACATCGCGCTCACGCTGGCCGAGAGCCCCTCGCTGCGCGTGTGCCTGGTGGACGCCGACCTGCGCAAGGGCGGCCAGGAGGAGCTGTTCGGCGTGCCGCGCTCGCCCGGCCTGACCGACCTGATGCTCGACCGCCTCGCGCCCGCCGGCGTGCTGCATCCCGGCCCGGTGGCCAACCTGAGCGTGCTGCCGGCCGGACGCGCGGTCGACAAGCCCGGCGAGGTGCTCGGCAGCGACCACATGCAGGAGCTGGTCGGCTGGCTCAAGCGCCGCCACACCTACGTGATCTTCGACACGCCGCCCTGCCTGAGCTTCGCCGACGCGGCCGAGCTGGCGCGCTTCATCGACGGCGTGGTGCTCGTCGTCGCGATCGCCGAGACCGACAAGGGCGACGCGCGCCGCGCGCTCGAGCTGCTGCGCAAGGCCGGCGCCAACGTGGTCGGCACCTTCGTCACGGGCGTGCTGCCCGACGAGAGCGCCATCGGCGGCGAGGCCCTGTCGGGCGGCGGGGGCGTGCGCGACGGCTGAGCGCCGCGCCGCGCACCCCGCGGCTCAGGGACGGGCCCAGTCGGGCGCGGGGCCGAACTCGATGCCCAGCAGCGGGCCGCCGAGCAGCCGGAACAGGCCGATCACCAGCACCAGGCCCAGCACGTTGAACCAGATGCCGGCCTTCACCATGTCGCGGATGGAGACATGGCCCGAGCCGAAGACGATCGAGCTGGGCGGCGTGCCGACCGGCATCATGAAGGCGCAGCTCGCCGCGAAGGTCGCCGGCACCATGAGCGCGCGCGGGTCGAGGTCCAGGCTGGCGGCGGCGCTGGCGAGGATCGGCAGCGCGATCTGCGCCGTGGCCGTGTTGCTGGCGAACTCCGAGAGCAGCACCAGCACCACGCACACGACGGCGAGCACGAGCAGCGGCGGGCTGCCGGCCAGCGCCAGGAACTGCGCGGCCGCCCAGGCCGAGAGTCCCGAGGCGCCGAAGCCCGTCGCGAGCGCGAAGCCGCCGCCGAACAGCAGCAGGATGCCCCAGGGCACTTCGGCCGCGTGCCGCCACTCGAGCAGACGCTCGCCGGGACGGTCGCGGCTGGGGATCATGAACAGCAGGCTCGCCATGCCGACGGCCACCACGTTGTCGTCGATGCGCCCGCCCAGCGCGGGCAGGTCCTGCCAGGCCTTGCCGGAGATCCACAGCAGCGCCGTCGCGGCGAAGGCCGCGCCGCTGAGCAGTTCGTCGCGGCGCAGCGGGCCGAGCGCGCGGCGCAGCGCGCCGATCGCGTCGTGCCCGCCGAGCACGTCCTGGTCCGGCAGCGGGAAGATCACGCGCACGAGCAACCACCAGCCGATGAGCACGTAGGCCAGCGAGAGCGGCACGCCGAAGGCCATCCACTCGGCGAAGCCCGGCACGGGCGCCGCCGGGTAGAGCTGCGGGAAGACCTGCCGGAAGACGAGATTGGTCGGCGTGCCGACCGGCGTCGCGAGGCCGCCGATGGTCGCGCCGTGCGCGATGCCGAGCATGAGCGGCGCGCCCAGCCGGCGCACGAGCGCCGGGTCGGCCGCCTGGCCCGCCGCCGTCGCCAGGACCGAGAGCGTGATCGGCAGCAGGAGCAGCGTGGCCGAGGTGTTCGAGATCCACATCGAGAGGCCGCCCGACGCGAGCATGAAGCCCAGCACGAGGCGGCGCGGTCGGCTGCCGACGAGCGCGGCCACGGTGAGCGCGATGCGCCGGTGCATGCCGCTGGCCTGCAGCCCGAGCGCGAGCAGAAAGCCGCCCAGGAACAGGAAGATGATCTCGCGGCCGTAGTCGCGCGCGACGGTCGCGACCGGCGCGATGTCGAGCGCCGGCATCAGCACCAGCGGCAGCAGCGAGGTGATCGGCACCGGCACGGCCTCGGTGACCCACCAGGCCGCCATCCAGAGCGTCAGGCCCGCCATGCGCGCCACGCCCGGCTCGCCGCCGGGCGCGAGCCAGAGCACGAGCGCGAACAGCGCCGGCCCCAGGGCCAGGCGCCAGCCCGCGCCGCTCCGGCCTGCGCTCGCGTCGCCCATGGCATGGGCATATCCGCGGCCGGCCGCGATTGCCACCGTCGGAGCGGGCTTGAGAGTGGCCGCGCGCGGCGGCAGGCTGGTGCGGTCGCCGCGCCCGCGGCCCCGCGTCCCGGATCTCCGATGCTCGACCGCGTCATCGACCGCCTGCCCGCGCTGCTGCTGCTCGGCGTCGTCGCGCTCGCGGCGCAGGTCGCCTTCGTGGAGATGGAGCGGCCCGTGCGCGCGCTGGCCGCCCTGCCCGCGGCGCTGCTGCTGGTGGCCTACCTGCGCGCCGGCAGCGGCGGCGGGGGAGGCAAGCGCAAGTGAGCTGGCTGACGACCACGAACTGGCAGCTGCTGCTCGCGGGCGGCACCTTCCTCGCGGGGGTGCACGCCTTCCGCAAGCTCTCGCCGTACTTCGCCATCACCTGGTTCGGCTCGGCGCTGGTCTTCGCCTGGTTCTGGACCTCGCACGACTCCTCGCCCGAAGCGCTGCTGCTGCCCGGGCTGGTCGTCTACCTCGGCGCCGCCCTGAGCAAGGGGCTGGTCGAGCAGGGCAGCCTCGCGGGCAACCACATCGTGCACGTGCTCGCGACGGGCGTGCTCACCGGCCTCGTGGCGCTGCCGCTCGAATCGGTCGCGATCGGCATGAACCTGCTGACCCCGCGCGACGCGCCGCTGTTCACGCCCGGCTGGCTCGACGGCGCCTGGATGGGCGGCGTGTCGACCGACCTGTTCCTGCAGTGGATGCTCGTCGGCGCGGTCTTCTACGGCACCTACAAGATCCTCGACCACATCGGTCTCGGCTCGGTGCTGCAGACGATCCTGCTCTTCGCCGTGATGCCCTTCCTGCCCCTCGGCATCGACAAGCTCATCGCCGCGCTGGCGTGACGGGCGGGCCCGCGCGCCGCGGGATGCTAGAATCGCGCCCGTGTCCGATCCCGCGTCCCGCCGCGCCGTGACCGCGCGCATCCTGCGCCCCGGGGCGGGCGAGCCGCGCGACGACGACTGGCAGGGGATGACCGTCGACGAGCGGATCGAGGCCGTCTGGACGCTGACCATGCTGTGCAACTCGTGGGGGAGTGACGGATCCCGTGAACCGCGACTTCAGCGATCTGCTGTCCGCATTCAACGCGGCGGACGTTGAGTATCTGGTGGTCGGCGCGCATGCGCTGGCGGCCCACGGCCACATCCGCGCGACGAAGGACCTCGACGTCTGGGTGCGGCCGGAACCCGCCAACGCGGCGCGCGTGCTCGAGGCGCTCGCGGACTTCGGCGCACCGCTGCACGACCTGAGCACGGCCGACCTCTGTCGTCCTGGACTGATCTTCCAGATCGGCGTGGCGCCCCTGCGCATCGACGTCCTCACCGCCATCGACGGCGTGGACTTCGCGGCGGCCTGGCCCGACCGGATCTCGGCGCGCTTCGGCGACGTCCGCGTGCCGGTGCTCTCGCGCCGGCACCTCATCCAGAACAAGCGGGCCGCGGACAGGCTCCAGGACCGCGCCGACGTCGAGTGGCTCGAGAGGAACGCCGGACGGCCGCCCCGCGCCTGAGCGTCGTCAGGCGATCGCGACCTTGACGCAGTGGATGGGGGGCAGCGCGTCGAACAGGCACTCCCACGACTCGCCGCCGTCGCGGCCGATCCAGAGCTGGCCGGTGGTCGTGCCGAAGTAGAGCGCGGGCGACGCGGCGTCGTCGATGTCCAGCGCGTCGCGCTGCACCGTGAACCAGCTCTCCTTCTTCGGCAGGCCCCGCGCGAGGCGCCGCCAGCCGCCGCCGCCGTTCTCGCTGCGCCAGACGGCCGGCGCGCCGCCGGGGCAGGCGCGCGTGGCGGGCTCGTGCGGCATGACCCAGACCGTGTCGGGATCGCGCGGGTGCACGACGATGGGGAAGCCGAAGTCGGAGGGCAGCCCCTTGGCGATCGAGCGCCAGCTCTTGCCGTGGTCGTCGCTGCGCAGCACGCCGATGTCGGGGCGCGGCCCGCCCTCGCCCGACCACTCGGCCCAGCCGCCGTGGTTCTGCATGTACAGCCGTCCGGGCGCGCCGGGCGCCGGCGCGATCTTGTGCACGCACTGCCCGAACTCGGGGTAGGGGTCGGGCACGAAGCCGGCGCCCACGCCCGCGTTGCTCGGCGCGAAGGTCGTCCCGCCGTCCTCGCTGAGGTAGTGGCCGCCGGTCGAGATGCCCAGGTGCAGCCGCTCGCCGTCGGGCACGATCGTGTGCAGGCACAGCCCGCCGTTGCCGGGCATCCACTGCCGCGCGTGCGGGTGGTTGCTGATGCCCGGGACGAGCTGCCACGAGTCGCCGGCGTCCTCGCTGCGGAACAGCGCGGCCGGCTCGGTGCCGCACCAGAGTTCCTTTCTGCCGCGGCCGGGCTGCAACGACCAGATGTTGGCCAGCGCACGACCGTCGCCCTCGGGGAAGGCCGGCGCGGCGCGGGTCTCCTTGAAGCTCTGCCCGAGATCGTTCGAGCGCAGCAGCTTCATGCCGAAGAAGGGGCTGCAGCTCGAGGCGTAGACGCGGGGCGTGCCGCGCACGTCGATGAGCGTGGTGTAGACGGCCACGCCCGGGCCGTGCGGCCCGCGCAACTGAAAGCGCCTGCGGCCCGGGCCGCCCTCCGCGACGAAGACGCCCTTCTTGGTGCCGATGGCGAGGATCACGCGCTTGGACATCGCTCTCTCCGGGGGTCAGCCGCCCGAGACGGCGGGCAGGATCGACAACACGTCGCCCGCGACGAGCGGCGTGTCGAGCCCCGCGCGGTCGCGCACGTGGCTGCTGTTCACGAACAGGTTGACGTGCCGGCGTACCGCGCCGGTCTCGTCGCACACGCTGCGGTGCAGTTCGGGATGGCTGTGCGCGAGCCCGGTCAGCACCGCGCGCACGAACAGGCCCGGGCTCGCCGGCCAGGGCAGTTCGCTCGCCCCCCCGCAGCACTCCCGCAGCGGCCCCGGCAGTCGGATCGTGACGTGCTCCACGCGCCCGGCCCTCAGCTCGGCTGCAGCACCAGCGCCGAGAGCGGCGGCAGCACGAGCGCGATCGACTGCGGGAAGCCGTGGAACGGCACGGCCTCGGTCGCCACCGAGTCGCGCGTCAGGTGGTCGCTGCCGCCGTACACGCCCGCGTCCGAGTTGAAGATGCACTCGTAGCGGCCCGCGCGCGGCACGCCGATGCGGTAGGACGGCCGCGGCACGGGCGTGAGGTTGAGCACGGTGGCGAGGTGCTCGTCGTCGCTCCAGCGCAGGAAGGCCAGCACCGACTGCGCGCCGTCCCTGCAGTCGATCCACTGGAAGCCGGCCGGGTCGGGGTCGCCGCGCCACAGGCAGGCGTGGCGCCGGTACAGGTGCCCGAGGTCGCCCAGGCAGCGCATCAGTCCCGCGCGGGGCGGGTCCTGCGCGAGGTGCCAGGGCAGGCTGGCGTCGTGGTCCCACTCGCTCCAGGGCGCGAGTTCGGCGCCCATGAACAGCAGCTTCTTGCCGGGCCGCAGGTACTGGTAGGCGAACAGCGTGCGCAGGTTGGCGAGCTTCTGCCACTCGTCGCCGGGCATCTTGTTGAGCAGGCTGCCCTTGCCGTGCACGACCTCGTCGTGGCTGAGCGGGTTGATGAAGCACTCGCTGTGCTCGTACAGCATCGCGAAGGTGATCCGGTCGTGGTGCCACTTGCGGTGCACCGGATCCTTGGCGAAGTAGGCCAGCGTGTCGTGCATCCAACCCATGTTCCACTTGAAGGTGAAACCGAGGCCCCCGCGCTCGGGCGCGTCGGTGACGCCCGGCCAGGCGGTCGACTCCTCGGCGATGAGCGCGGTGCCGGGGCACTCTTCGCGCACGACCGTCGTGAGCTCGCGCAGGAAGTCGATGGCCTCGAGGTACTCGCGGCCGCCGTACTTGTTGGGCAGCCACTCCCCGTCGGCGCGGCTGTAGTCGCGGTACAGCATGCTCGCCACGGCGTCGACGCGCAGGCCGTCGGCGTGCAGCTCGCGCAGCCAGTACAGCGCGCTCGCGATCAGGAAGCCGCGCACCTCGTTGCGCCCGAGGTTGAACACGCGCGTGTTCCAGTCGGGATGCACGCCCAGGCGCGGGTCTTCGTGCTCGTACAGCGCCGTGCCGTCCCAGCGCAGCAGCCCGTGTTCGTCGTCGGGGAAGTGCGCCGGCACCCAGTCGAGGATCACGCCGAGGCCCGCCTGGTGCAGCGCGTCGACGAGGAAGCGGAAGTCGTCGGGCGTGCCGTGGCGCGAAGTCGGCGCGAAGAAGCCCGTGACCTGGTAGCCCCACGAGCCGCCGAAGGGGTGCTCCATGACGGGCATGAACTCGACGTGCGTGAAGCCCAGCCGCAGGCAGTGCTCGACGAGCTGCGGCGCCAGCTCGCGGTAGTCGAGCGGGCGGTTGTCCTGCTCGGGCACGCGGCGCCAGCTCGACAGGTGCAGCTCGTAGATCGACATCGGCGCGCGGCGCGGATCCTTGTGGGCGCGCGCGTTCATCCACGCGCCGTCGCCCCAGCCGTGGTGGTCGAGGCGCTGCACGATCGAGGCCGTGCCGGGCCACTGCTCGTGCTTGAAGGCGAAGGGGTCGGCCTTGTAGCGCTGCACGCCGTCGTGCCCGAGCACCGCGTACTTGTAGAGGTCGCCCGGCTGCACGTCGGGGACGAACAGCTCCCACAGCCCCGAGGCGCCCAGGGGGCGCATCGGGAAGCGACCGGCGTCCCAGGCGCAGAAGTCGCCGACCACCGAGACGCCCTGCGCGTTGGGCGCCCAGGCGACGAAGGTCGCGCCCGCCGCGCCGTTCACGCGGCGCGGGTGGCAGCCCAGCACCTGCCACAGCCGGCGGTGGCGGCCCTCGTTGAACAGGTGCAGGTCGAGTTCGCCGAGGCTGCAGGGCAGCGCGTGCAGCGCCTCGATGTCGCGCCGCGCGAACTGCGCGGGCGGGCGGGGCGGCGCGGGCGGGCGTGCCGCGGCTGCCGGCGCGATCTTGACGGGGCTCGTCGGCACGGGCGCGGGCTTCGATGGCGACGCGGCCGCGACGACGGTCGCGGCCGGCGAGCGGCGGCGCGTGCGCGCGCTCGCCGCCTTCTTCTTCTTCTGCTGCTTCTTCTTCGGCGGCGCCTTGGCCGCCTGCTTCGCCGCCGACTTCGCCGGCTTTGCCGGGTTCGTCCGCTTGCCCGCGGTCTTGCCGCGCGCGCCCTTGCGCTTTCTGCCTGCCGCCATCACCGAGGCTCCCGGAAACCGACCCGACGCGCCATCGTAGGCTTCGCGCGTCCGCCGTCCACTCGCCCCCGTCAGGGCAGACGCCGCAGCAGCAGCAGCGCGTGCCGCTCGAGCGGCAGCCGCTCGGTGCGCGCCGGGAGTTCGCGCGCGCCGAAGTCTGTGCCGGTCGCCGCCGTGTCCACGAGCACGGCCCAGCCGCGGCCGGCGCGGTCGGGCAGCGTGATCTCGACGTCCTCGGGCCCGCCGTTCAGGTAGAGCAGCAGCGTGTCGGCGGGGATCGGCCGGCCGTAGGCGTCGCGCTCGTCGGCCGAGGCGCCCGGGAGCAGCATCCCCAGCACGTGCCCGTCGGTCGCGGCCCAGTCCGGCGCGCCCATCTCGCGGCCGTCGGGGGCCAGCCAGAGCACGTCGTGCCCGCCGGGTCGCGGCGCCTGCCGGCCCTTGAAGAAGTGCCGGCGCCGCAGCACCGGGTGGCGGCCGTGCAGCGCGAAGACGTGCCGCGCGAAGGCCAGCAGCTCGGCGCGCTCGCCGACGATGTCCCAGTCCATCCAGCCCAGCGGGCCGTCCTGGCAGTAGGCGTTGTTGTTGCCCTGCTGCGTGCGGCCGCTGGCGTCGCCGGCCGTGAACATGGCCACGCCCTGGCTGAAGGCCAGCGTCGCGAGCAGGTTGCGGCGGATGCGCGCGCGCCGGGCGACGATCGCCGGGTCGTCGGTCGTGCCCTCGACGCCCCAGTTGCGGCTCCAGTTGGCGTCGGTGCCGTCGCGGTTCTCCTCGCCGTTGTCCTCGTTGTGCTTGGTCTCGTAGCTGGTGAGGTCGGCCAGCGTGAAGCCGTCGTGGCAGGCGACGAAGTTGACCGACGCGTTGGGGCCGCCGGTGTAGATGTCGGAACTGCCCGCGAGGCGGTAGGCCAGCTCGCCCACGAGCCCCGGCTCGCCGCGCCAGAAGCGGCGCACGGTGTCGCGCCAGCTGCCGTTCCATTCGGCCAGCCCGACCGGGTGGCTGCCGCTGCGCCAGCCGTCGGGCCCGAGGTCCCACGGTTCGACGATCAGCTTGCGCCGCGAGAGCAGCGGGTCGGCCAGCAGCGCGTTCCAGAACAGGTCGGTGTGGCGGCCGTGCTCGTCGCGTCCGAGCACGGGCGCCAGGTCGAAGCGGAAGCCGTCGACGTGCATCTGCTGCGCCCACCAGCGCAGGCTGTCGAGCACGAGCTGCAGACCGCGGCGGCTGCCGGCGTTGAGCGCGTTGCCGCAGCCGCTCCAGTTCTCGTAGGCCTCGGGCCGCGCGGGGGGCAGCCGGTAGTAGCCCGGGTTGTCGAGCCCCTTGAGCGAGAGCGTGGGGCCGTGCTCGTTGCCCTCGGCGGTGTGGTTGTAGACCACGTCGAGGATCACCTCGAGGCCCTCGCGGTGCAGCGCGCGCACCATGCGGCGGAACTCGTCGACCTGCTGGCCGCGGTCGCCGCTGGCGTAGCCGGCGTGCGGGGCGGAGAAGGCCAGCGGGTTGTAGCCCCAGTAGTTGAGCTTCCCGCGCGCGACCAGCCCCTCCTCGCTGATGAAATGGTGCACCGGGAGCAGTTCGAGCGCCGTGACGCCCAGCGACTTGAGGTGCGCGATCACCGGCGCGCTCGCGACGCCGAGGTAGCGGCCGCGCAGCTCGGGCGGGACGTCGGGGTGCCGCATCGTCAGGCCGCGCACGTGCGCCTCGCAGATGACGGTCTCGCGCCAGGGGCGCCGCGGCAGTTCGTCGCCCTGCCAGTCGAAGGACTCGTCGACGATCACGCCCTTGGGGACGTGCGGCGCGCTGTCGGGCGGCGGCGCGGTGCCGTCGGGCCGCGCCTTGAGCGCGGGGTGCCAGCGGAAGCCCGACGTCACGGCGCGCGCGCAGGGGTCGAGCAGCAGCTTGCTGGCGTCGTGGCGCAGGCCGCGCGCCGGATCGAAGGGCCCGTGCACGCGGAAGCCGTAGAGCTGGCCCGGCCGCAGGTCGGGCAGCGCGGCGTGCCAGACGCTGCCCGTGCGGTCGCGCAGCGCGATGCGCGCGGTCTCGGCCGCGTCGAGCGCCTCGTCGAACAGGCACAGCTCGACGGCCGTCGCCTCGCCGGCGTGGATCGCGACGTTCACGACCGAGCCGTTCCAGCTCACGCCGAGGGGGTGCGGGCTGCCGGGCCAGACGCGCATGGCCGCAGGCTAGCTCCCGGTGCCGGCGTGGGCTTCCCACGTCGCCAGGTCGAAGGGGCGGCAGGAGGGGCCCGGCGGAAAGCCGCGCCACTGCGACTTGCAGCGATAGCAGATGAGCACGCGCCGCACGACGAACAGCAGCAGCGCGACGTCGAGCAGCGTGAAGGCCAGGAGCGCGGCGACCATCCACGGCAGCGGCAGACCCGAGAGCAGCAGCGCGGCGTAGACGGCGACGACGACGATCACGCCCAGCCGGCCGTTCATGTCGCGCTGCGCGTAGAGCGTGTGGTAGCCGCAGGCCGGGCAGCCATCGAGCACGGCGTTGGGGCCGAAGTGGTGCAGCCAGTCGAGCGTGCGCGTCCGCCGGCAGCCCGCGCACGCGACCTCCTTGGGCGCGTCCCGGGCCGGCGTGCCCACGCGCGTCTCGGTGAAGCGCGCGCACTCGGGGCAGCTCAGCGCGAAGGAGCGCACGACGTGGTCGCGACCGGGCAGGCGCCGGTGCGTGCTCGGCGCGGCGCTCACAGCGGCACGCCCGTGCCGCCCTCGACCATCTTGCCCATGAGTTCGCCGAGGTAGACCACCACGCACATGGCGTACAGGATGCCGGTCGCGGGCTGCGTGCGCTCCATGCGCACCGTGACTTTCGTCATCAGCGCCAGCACGAACGGCACGAGCAGCCCCACCGGGATGCGGGCCCAGACGTTGACCACGTCGAGCACGCGCTCGGGGTGGCGCGCGAGCAGCTCGTCGAGCGAGGCGTTGCCGGGGCCGTACAGCGCCGGCCCCGTCCACCACAGGGCCAGCCCCGACACGGCGGCCTTGCCGGCCAGCAGCCAGGGCAGCGGCGAGACCAGGCGCGCGAGGTGGCCGACCGACAGCCCCTGCGACACCAGATACCAGTGCCCGAGGATCATGCCCCAGGTGGTGAAGCCGAGCACCGCGGCCGAGCCCAGCGAGCCGGCCAGGACGAGCGCGCCGTGGCCGGCGAGGGCCGGACGCTCGGGTGCGCCGATCGATTCGGGCCGCAGCGCGGCGAGGGCCAGGGCCGCCAGCGCGGCGAGCAGCGAGAGCGCCAGCAGCGCGCGCTCGGCCCGCGGGCGGTCCCAGCCGCAGACCGCGGCGAAGCCGAGCTGCGCGAGGGCCGCCACGCCGACGGCTCCGCCGAGCGCGACGACCGGGCCCGGCGCGCCCCCGGCCAGCGCCGCCGGCCAGGCCAGGCTGCCGGCCAGCCCGTAGAGCGCGACGACGATCCAGCCGGCGAGCTTGAAGTACTTGGGCCCGAGCGCCGCCCGGTCGTTCACCGCGAAGGTCGCGATGGAGCCCGCGCCGAGCTGCAGCAGGAAGAGCAGGCTGACGGAAGCGAGGTCCATGCGGACCGCGGAGGATAGAAAACCGGCCCCGCCCCGGCCGAAACCCTTTCATATCGACGCGGATTGACGGATTTCCGGGGCGCGCCTACACTTCGCCCGCCTCATCGGGAACGGGCACGACGGTCGATGTACGCCGCCGCGCGCCCCTCTCCGCCCCGACCTCCGGAGTCGTTCACCATGCGTCGCCTCGCCCTGCTCTCCGCCTCGCTGCTGCTCGGCACCTCGCTGGCCGCCGCCCAGACCGTCACCTGGAACCCCGACACCTGCGACTTCGTGCTCGACCCGGGCGAGTTGCAGGAGGTGCTCGTGACGGCCTGCCTGCCGGGCGTCGAGTCCAAGGCCGACATCTACCTGCTCGCCGACACGACGCAGAGCATGACCCCGATCCTCAACCAGCTGAAGACGGACGCGGTGCAGATCGTGTCGACGCTGCTGGCCACGCCCGACGTCGACATCCGGGTGGGCCTCGGGCAGTACCGCGACTTCTTCAACCTGCCCTGCCCGCCGCAGCCCTTCGTGCACCAGGTCGACCCCACGACCAACCAGGCCGACATCGTGGCCGGCATCAACACCTGGTTCGCCGACTGCGGCGGCGACGGCAGCGAGGCGCAGTTCTACGCGCTGTACCGGCTCGCCACCGACAACTCGATCCCGTGGCGGCCCGACGCCAAGCGCATCATCGTGTGGTTCGGCGACTCGCCCGGGCACGACCCGATCTGCGACGTCCTCGTGGGTTTCGGCGTCCCGACCTTCCCGATCGACGAGGCCCTGCTCACGGCGGCGCTGCAGTCGGCCGGGCCCGGCGGCGCGACGATCGTCGCCATCGGCACGCCCACCAGCCAGCTCGTCTACCCCAACGCGCTCAACTCCGATCCGGCCCTGTTCGCCGAGGACTACGCCTTCTTCTGCCAGCCGGGCGGCCTGCCCGGCCAGGCCAGCCGGCTCGCGGCCGCGACCAACGGCGTCTCGACGCAGGTCGCCACGCCCGGCGACATCACCGACGCGATCCTCGGTTCGGTCGAGAGCGTGCTGACCTTCGCCGACGTCACGCTCGACGTGCTCGGCGACATCGGGCCCTTCGTGCAGTCGATCTCGCCGGCCAGCCACGAGGACGTGCGGCTGCCGACCGACCCCGACGAGGAGGTCTGCGTCGACTTTCTGGTCACGCTCGTCGGGCCGCCCTGCGCCGACCAGGTCTTCCTCTACCAGGGCGCGCTGCAACTGGCCGTGAACGGCACGCCGGTCTCCGAGCACCCCGTCTCGATCACGCAGCCGTCCTGCTACACGCCCAGCAGCCTGCTCGTGCTGGGCATCCGGCGCGACGCGAGCAACCAGCCCTTCGAGAACGGCGGCCCCGAGGACGTCAAGCTCGTGACGATCACGATGTCGATCCCGGGTCAGGGCACCGTGTTCCCGGCGCTCGCCATCCCGAACAACGCCGCCATCGTCGGCTTCGAAGGCTACGCGCAGTGCATGCTGCTCGACCAGCTCACCTTCCCGCTCGATCCCTTCAAGACCAGCAACGGCCTGGTGTTCAAGCTCGGCGCCAACAACCTCGGCATTCCCTACGGGGCGGGCAGCGGCCTGTCGCTGCAGCTCGCGCACCCGGCGCTGCTGGGCGGCACGCTCGAGATGGACTGCACGCTCGCCCCCTGAGCCGCGCGCGGCGCGCGCCGCTACTTGTCGAAGATGTTGCGGTCCTTGGGGATCTGCCGCTCTTCGATCTCGGCCAGGTGCAGGTCGGGGGCGGCGGGATCGGTCGGCGCGGGCCGACTCTCGCCGCGGCGCGCGGGCGGCGCGATGGGGAACGCGTTGCGCCGGGGCGAGGCGGGCGCGGCGTCGCGGTCGTCGGGGCGGGTCATGGGGCACCTCGGGGCACGATGTCGTTGTCGAGCGCGAAGCGGATGATCTGGGCCGTGTGCGAGAGTTCGAGCTTGCTCATCAGCCGCGCGCGGTAGGTGCTCGCGGTGCTCTCGCTGATGCCCATCTGCAGCGCGCATTCCTGCAGGTTCTTGCCGCCGCCCATGTGGCGCAGCAGCTCGAACTCGCGCTGGCTGAGCTTGTCGAGGCCCACGTGCCGGCCCTTGGGGCCGCGGCGGTGCTCCTCGAGCTGCGCGGCGAGCCGGGGGGGCAGGTAGTCGCTGCCCGCGTGCACCGTGCGGATCGCGCGCACGAGGTCCTCGACGGCGTCGGACTTCACGACGAAGCCGTGCGCGCCCGCGTCGAGCGACTTGATCACGTAATGGATGTTGTCGTGGACGGTCAGGATGATGACGCGCACGTCGGGCGCCTCGCGTCGCACGCGCGTCGTGACCGCGGCGCCGTCGAGGTCGGGCAGGCCGTAGTCGACCACGAGCACGTCGAGGCCGCCGCGCGCGACGAGCGCGAGCGCCTGCTCGCCGTTGTCGGCCTGGCCCACCACGCGCACGCCCGCCTCCTCGGCGAGCGCCTGCGCGAGCCCCTGCCGCACCATGCGGTGGTCTTCGGCGATGGCGACGCGGATCGGGCTCATGCGCGGTGCTCTTCGCTCAGGTCGGGTCGGGTGCCGCGGCCGGCGGCCGCACGGGTATTGAAACAGAAACCCGCGTGCCTTGCCCGGGGGCGGTGACGAGTTCGAACTCGCCGTCGATCAGCTCGGCGCGCTCGCGCATGCCGAGCAGGCCGTAGCTCCTGCGCCGCCCGGCCGCCTCGCGGTCGAAGCCGCGGCCGTCGTCGCGCACCTCGAGGCGCGCCCGCTCGCCCTGCACGCCGAGCGTCACGTACACGGTCTCGGCACGGGCATGGCGGGCCACGTTGGTGAGCGCCTCCTGCAGGATGCGGAACAGCGTCGCCGCGACCTCCTCGGGGAGCCGGGCGCCGCGCAGGTCGAGTTCGGCCTGCACGTCGGTGCCGGTGCGCGCCGTGAAGTCGCGGATCGCGTTGGCCGCCGCCTCCTCGAGGCCCAGGTCGTCGAGCAGCGCCGGCCGCAGCATCGCCGAGATCTCGCGCACGCGGTCGATCACCGAGCGCGTCGTGGACAGGGCCTGCTCGATGGCCTGGCGGCGGTGGCCCTCGTCGCGCGTCGACCCGGCGCGCTGCAGGTCGAGCCCGATCGCGGTCAGCAGCTGCCCGAGGTCGTCGTGCATCTCGCGCGACAGGCGCCGCCGCTCGTCCTCCTGGCTCGAGAGCAGCTGGCGCGTGAGCAGCTTGAGGCGCGCGGCGAGCTGGGCCACGGCTTCGCGCGCCAGGCGGCGCTCGCGCGAACGCCGCAGCAGGACGACGAGCGTCCAGGTGAGCGCCGTCAGCGTGGCCGCCAGCGAGGCCAGCATGAGCGGGCTGCGCCAGAGCGGCGGCGGCACCTCGAAGCCCTTGATCAGCGGCGCAGGCGCGCGGTTGCCCAGCGAATCCTTCACGACGACGCGCAGCTCGTGCGGGCCGGGGGCGAGGTCGCCGAGCACGACCTCGCGCGTGCGCGTCGATCCCGGCCCGACGCGCGCGAGGCTTGCGAGCGGCGCGCCGTCGAGCGTGACCTCGAAGTGCAGCTGCTCGGGCACGGTCGTGTTCCAGGCGTCGGCGGCCTCCCAGGTCGCGAGCGCGAGGCCGCTCTCCGTGAAGCGGATCGAAGTGTCCCAGGCGCGCGGCGGCTCGTCGTCGTCGGGCTGGTAGCGCACCAGCCCGCTGCCGAGCGTGCCGAGCCACAGGCCTTCGTCGTCGGCGAGGATCGGCCAGAAGTTGCGCACCGGCAGGCGCCCCGAGATCTCGTGGCAGACCTCGCCGTCGATCAGGAACAGCCCGCTCGACGAGGCGAACCAGGTGCGCCCGTCGCGCGTCGTCGCGAAGGAGGCCGCCGCCGCGCGCCGCCAGGTGCCGGTGCCGAGCGTCGTGCTCGTGCCGTCGGCCAGGCGCACGAGCGGGCCGGGGTTGAGCCCGAGGCCGGCCCAGAGCGCGCCGGTCCGGTCGATCTGCAGCGCGAAGGCCGAGCGGCCCGCCGGCAGGACCAGCTCGTTCACGCGCGTGAACTCCTCGCCCGCGAGCCGGAACACGCCGCCGGCCGTGCCGCCGAGGAGGTCGCCCTCCGGCGTGCGCAGGATCTCGTAGCTGCGCGGCAGCGGCGCGCCGTCGGCTTCGTCCCAGCGGCGGAAGGTGCCGTCGCGCAGGCGCACGAACCCGCCGTGCAGCCAGCCCGGCCCGTAGTCGCCCAGCAGCGTGAACCACAGCTCGCCCGGCAGCGCGCGAATGGCGTGCACGAAGCGCGGCGTGTCACCCGTGAGCGCCGTGAGGTGGTGGCTCCAGCGCTCGCCGTCGAGGCGCAGCGCCCCGTGGAACATCGAGCCGCTGCCGACCCACAGCCGGCCCTGCTCGTCCTCGGCCAGCGCCGTCAGCCGCCGCAGCGGCACGCCCGTGTCGCCGGCCTCTTCGTGGATGTCGGTGAAGCCCCGGCCGTCCCAGCGGCAGATGCCGCGGTTGGTGCCCAGCCACAGCCCGCCGCGGCGCGAGGGCGCCAGCGCGTTGACGACGCCGCCCACGCCGAGCGCCGAGGGGTCGTGCCGCTGCCAGCGCCGGCTGCGCACGTCGCAGACCCACAGGCGTCCCGAGCCCGAGACGAGCGCGATGCGCCCGGCCGTCGTGCACGCGACCGACTGCAGGTTCTCGAGCACGGGCAGGCCCGGCTCGGAATCGGCCCACAGGCCCGCGTCGAAGATGCGCAGCATGGGCGTGCGGTTGGCGATGACCAGCTCGCCGCCTTCGCCGACGCAGGCATCGGTGACGACGAGCGGCCCGCGCTCGTCGCGGATGGGGTGCAGTTGCCGTCCGTCCCAGCGCCAGGCCGGCGTGCCGTCGTCGATCTCGTTGGGCAGGAAGTACAGCGCCCGCTCGGCGCGCAGCACGCGCTGCAGCAGCGCCGCGGGCGGATAGCCATCGATCGCGGGCGTCATCGGCTCCCAGCCGCGCTCGCCGTGGCGCAGCAGCCCCTGCTCGGTCGAGCACCAGAGGCGCCCGTCGGTGTCGACGGCGAGCGCGGCGAGCCTGTCCGCGACGGGCGCCTCGACGCGGCGCTCGTCGCGCTCGAGCCCCGTGGGATCGACGGCCGTGAGGAAGCCGTCGACGAGCAGCAGCAGCCGGCCGTCGTCGAGCACCCAGGGCCGCGGCATCTCCTGCCGGCTGCCCGTACGCGCGATCACGCGCCGCTCGTCGTCGTCGATCACGCGGACCGCGTCGGACGAAGACATGACGAGCCGCCGCCGCGCGTAGCCGATGAAGCGCGGCTCGCTGACGACCAGCGGCGTCCACGAGGGGGGCTGGCGCCAGTCGTAGCCGTCGAAGCTCAGCAGCCCGTCGTCCTGAGCGGCGAGCAGCGCTCCGTCGAGGCCCGGCCGCACGGCGACGAAGGCGTTCGTCTCGCCCTCCGGGCCTTCGATCTGCCGCCAGCGCCAAGCCTCGCCGAGGCGCTCGGCGAGCGGGGGGCGCGCGAGGGGGGCGGAGGACTGCGCGGCCGCCGCGCCGGCGAGCAGCGCGGCGAGCAGCGCGGCGGCGATCCGTGCCGTCGGCGCGCCGCCGCCTCGCGCGTTCATGCCGGCACGAGCAGGCCGGCGTCGACCGCGCGCGCGAGCAGGCCGGCCGCCGCGGCGCGGTGCTGCGCGCCGAGCAGATCGAGCGCGGGCCCGGTGCCCTGCTCGACCGCCGCGTGCAGCACGGTCGTCGCGTCGTGGCCCAGATCGAGGTAGCGATGCTCGGCGCCGAGGAAGGCCAGGCCCGCGGGCGCGGCGGGTACCGGCGAGGCGCCCTGCGCGGCGTGGCTCTCGCTGCGCGCGACGCCGCCGAGCGGCGTGGGGTCGGACCAGACGCGGTCGAGCCGGTCGCGCACCGCGGCGTAGTTGTAGGGCAGGCGCACGAGCGTCGCGTCGCCGGCGAAGGCCAGGCGCGCCGGCAACTCCTTCGTGCTGCGCAGCTTCTCGCGGCGCGCGCCGGCGGCCGGCGTCGGCGGCACGCGGAACACGTCGCGCCCGAAGCGGCACAGGTACAGGAAGATGTGGCTCTTGTAGCGGTAGTAGAGGAAGTTCTCGCCGCGCAGCGCGGCCAGCGCCTCGGTCGCCGCGCCGAGCACGTCCTCGAAGGCCGCGCGGATCTCCTGCCGCGTCATGCCGGAGACCGACTCGTGCTCGAGGTAGCGCGCGAGGTCGTTCACCGGCCGGGCCCCCGGCGGCAGCTCGCGCGGGTCGTCGAGCACGCGCGCGATGCCGAACTTGCCCGGCTCGCGGTACATCGGCGAGACCATGTCGAGGTTGAAGACCTGCAGGCTGATCTCGCCGATCCAGTCGGCGTTGCGCACGATGAAGCGGCGCGTCAGGTCGGCCTCCTCGCGCGTCTCGGTCGGCAGGCCGACCATCGTGTAGAGCGTGGTCGAGATGCCGGCCTCGTGCGCGAGGCGCAGCACGCGCTCGGCCTCCGAGAGGTCGGTGCCCTTCTCGACGAGATCGAGCACGCGCTGGCTGCCGGCCTCGAAGCCGAACATCAGCTTGCGGCAACCGGCGCGGTACAGCGCCGGCAGCGACTGCGCGTTGAAGATGCGCTCCTCGAAGCGCGCGTCGCACCACCAGCGGATGTCGAGGCCGGCCTTCGCGAAGGCCTCGGGGATGCGCCTGGCGAGCAGCGGCGGCAGGTCGTCCATGATGAAGTAGAAATACGGCGTGTCGTGGCGCGCCTGCAGCGTGAGCAGATCTTCGACGAGGCGCTCGACGCTGCGCTCGCGGTAGGTCGGGCCGATGGCCGTGTAGAGCGTGCAGAAGCCGCACTTCTCGTAGTAGCAGCCGCGCGTCGGCGCGATGGGCAGCACCAGCTCGCCCGAGAAATACTCGTGCAGCGGCAGGTCGGAGAAGTCGGGGCAGGGCAGCTCGTCGATCGGGCGCGGCAGCAGTTCGCCGTTCGCGCCGGGCGCGCCGTCCTTCAGGTAGAGCAGGTTGGGGACGGCCGAGAGGTCGGGCGCGCCGCGCGCGTGGCCGACGGGCACCGGGCCGCCCGCCTCGCGCTGCACGCCGCCGGCCGCCGCGACCGCGCGGCACAACTGCAGCAGCGGCTCCTCGCCTTCGTAGACGATGAGCGAGTCGGCGTGCTCGAAGAAGGGCGACAGCGCCGCGAGGCGGTGGCCGACGTAGGCCAGCATCCCGCCGCCGAGCGTGACGTGGATGCCCGGCCAGCGCTCCTTGACCAAGCACGCCAGCGTGAGCGCCGGCGCGAGCTGGCTGCCGTAGGTCACCGAGATGCCCAGCACGTCGGGCAGCTCGCGCTCGATGCGCGGCAGCGCGATCTCCTCGAAGAGTTCGCGGAAGAGATTGCCCTGCGCGTCGTGCACGCCGGCGAAGAGTTCGGCGGCGCTGTCGATGGAGTTGACCTGCGTGTAGTTGTGCGCCGTGAGCAGCGAGGGATGGTGCTCGGTCGAGACCAGCTTGAGTCCCGCCTCGAAGGTGCGCATGGCCCAGAGATAGCGCTCGCGGTCGTAGAACTGCGCCTTGTCGCGGATGGCGGCCTTGGCCTCGTCGATGTGCGCCGCCACGTAGGGGCCGGCGGCCAGCGCGTCGGCCCACAGCCGGTAGCGATCGAGCTGCTCGGGGGGCAGCGGCGCGGTGCGCGCGCTTCCGTCGGGCGCGCCGAACTCCGCGCCGCGCGCGGCGATGCGCTGCAGCGAGCGTGACAGACGTTCACCCGAGAGCAGCGTGTCGTAGCTCTGCAGGTTCAGGTCCCACACCGTCGCGCCCGGAAAGCCGTGCTGCGCGAGCCAAGCCTTGAGCGACGGCAGCGCCAGATACGGCTGCGTCGGATGTCCCTGCGGCGGGAAGACGAGCAGCGTGCGCAGCTCGGCGGGGTCGCGGGCTCGGCGCTCGGTCATCGTCGTGCGATCTCCGTCGTGGACGGCGCACAGCATAACGGTGCGGGTGGGGAGCGCTCAGGGCGATCCCGATGGGTGTGCGCGGCGACTCGGACAGAAGCCCTCGCCGTTTGGCCAAGTCGACGGCTTCGCCGTCGCCAGCCCAAACGGCTACGAAGCTCGCCGCCGCGCACACCCATCGTGCCGCCCGACGCCACGCTGGGTAAGAGAACAGCAACAGCAACTGCAGCTACGCCAAGCGTGCTGTTCAGGTCGTGGCCGTGTCGAGGAGGACAGCGGCCGAGACGCGGTCGCCGCGGCGGCGGAGGAGGAGGGTGACGGGCGGGGGCGCGGGGCTCGGCGGCCAGGTGTTGGTGGACACGGCGGCGAGGAGGGGGCGCGGGTCGTGGGCGAGCGGCAGGCGGCGCTCGGACTCGGTGGCGAGCAGGGCCTGTTCGTAGTCGGCGAGGGAACCGAGCAGCGGGCCGCCGACGCGGCGCGCGTGGGCGGCGAGCAGGGCGACGCCGCGGGCGCGGTGCAGCACGTCGGCTTCGGCCCAGTCGGCGGGCGCGGCGGTCGTGTCGAGTTCGGCGAGGAAGCGGGTGAGCACGTCGAGCAGCGTGGAGCGGGCGTCGAGAGCGAGGGCGCGGATCGTGCGCGGCAGGGCTTCGAGCAGCAGGTGGGCGTTGCGCGTCAGGCGGTGCAGCGCGGCGGGGGTGGTCCAGGCCGGCGCGCTCACGCGGAAGGCGGCGAAGATCTCGGCGTCGTCGGCGATCAGCGCGGCCTGCTCGGGCGCGACATGGCCGACGGGCAGGTCGTGGCCGCGCACGAGGTCCGCCGAGAGGCCGGGGACGAGTTGCAGCGGCGTGCCGTCTCCGCGCGCGGCGTGCTCGGCGACCTCGGGCGCGCGGCCGTTGCCCGGCGTCACGTTGAACCAGTGCAGCGAGAGCGAGACGCCGTCGATCGTCGCCGCCTGCGCCATGAGGCGCAGGTTGGCCTCGACGTCCGCGGCCGACTCGCCCGGCACGCCGGCCATCGTGCCGACGATCGAGGCCACGCCGGCGCGCGCGGCGGCGGCCAGCACGGCGCGCACGTCGGTGCTCGCGGCGCGCCCGCCCTTGTGCATCGCGGCCAGCATCGCGGGTGACTCGCTCTCGATGCCGTAGAGGATGCGCCGGCAGCCGGCCGCGCCCATCGCGACGAGCAGCTCCTCGTCGACCAGATCGATGCGCGTGCGGCACTCCCAGGGCAGCGTGTTGCCGCGGCGCGTCTTCTCGGCGCACATCGCGAGCACGCTGGCGCGGTCGAAGGTGTAGAGATCGTGCGTGACGTAGGCGCAGCCGACGTCGCCCAAGCGCGCGAGGCGGTCAAGTTCGTCGACGGCGCGGCCCGGCGAGAGGTGGCGCGCGGTGCGTCCCCAGAAGATCGGCGTGGTGCAGAAGCTGCACGCGAAGGAGCAGCCGCGCCCCAGGTCGATGGGGAACAGCGCCTGGGTCTCGCCGGCGGCCTGCGCGTAGGCGAGCGGCGACTCGGCCAGATCCCAGGCGGGCGGGGGCACGGCGTCGAGCGGCGAGAGCAGCGCGCGTGGCGGCGTGCGGTGCGGCGCGCCGCGCGCGTCGCGCACGACGAGGCCGGCGACCTCGCCCCAGAGGGCGCGACCGTCGCGCGCCGCGGCGCCGCTCGCGCGGGTCGCGCGACCGTCGCGCGTCGATCCGTCCGCCGCGTCCCAGGCGTCGAGCACGTCGGCCAGCGTGAAGTCGCCCTCGCCGACGCAGACCGCGTCGAGCGCGGCGTGCCGCGTGATGAGCGGCTCCTCGACGGCTTCGGGCCCCTGGCCGCCGATCAGGATCGGCACCTGCGGCGCGCGGCGCCGCAACTCGGCGGCGAGCGCGAGGGCGGCCGGCATCGAGGAGATCATCGCGCCGATGCCGAGCACCTCGGGCTGCAGCGCCAGCGCGCGCTCGGCGCAGCGCGCAATGAGCGTGTCACCCTGCGCCGGCGTCACAGCCGGCAACTCGCCGCGCCGCACGAGCAGCGCCAGATCGAGAAAGGCCACCTCGTGCCCGCGCGCCCGCGCCGCCGCCCCGGCGTGCAGGATCCCCAGCGGCGGCATGCTGTACCCGAAGGTGTCGCGATGCGGCGGTTGCAGCAGGACGACGCGGGCCATGGGCCGCTCAGGCTAGCAGCTTGCGGGGCCGTGCCCTGCGGGTTGCGCGTGAGCCGCTCGCCCCGCCCCGCCGTGCGCCGGAGGTGCTAGGCTGGCGGCCCGATCCGGCCTCCGGGAGAGGTGCCGACATGCCGCACGCAGCGAACATCCGCAAGCTCGTGGTGTGCGCCGCGCTGGTCTTGCCGGCGCCCGCCGCCGCGCAGCTCCTCACCGACCTGCAGCCGGGGCGCAACTTCGTCGGGGTCGCGAACTTCGGCACGTATCGTTCCGAGAACATCGACGTCGGCGATGCCGATCTCGACGGCGACCTCGACGTGATCGTCGGCAACGGCGGCGACGGCACGGCGCAGGCCAACAGGATCTACATCAACAACGGCTCCGCATCCTTCACCGACGAGACGGCGCTGCGCTTCCTCGGCGTGCCCAACGACACCAGCCGCGACATCGAGTTCGTCGACCACGACAACGACGGCGATCTCGACATCATGGTGGCCAACCGCGGCACGACGGCGAACGGCGGCGAGGTCAGCCGCTTCTACGTCAACCTCGGCGGCCTGCAGTCCGGCGCCACGGGTTTCTACAACGAGGACACGAACCTGCGCTGGGGCGCGCTCGTCTCCGTGCCGCTCGGCGACCAGATCTTCGGCGGCAACACGGGGCCGTTCCGCGACAACAGCGGCGACTGCGACTTCGGCGACCTCGACGACGACGGCGACCTCGACCTGTTCTTCAGTCGCTACGGCAACGAGATCAACGGTTCGAAGGAGAGCCGCGTGTTTCTCAACGACGGGCACGGGGTGTTCCACGAGCTGTATCCGTGGGCCGACCCGGCTGCGGACATCAAGACGCACACGCTCGACATCGATCTCGTCGATTTCGACGGCGACTTCGACCTCGACGTCTTCAACTCGAGCCGCAACAGCCAGGCGCGCGTGTTCCTCAACAACCTCGGGGATCCGCTTCCCCACGGCACCCTGTTCACCGACATCACGCAGACCGCGCTGTACGCGACGGGCGCCTTGCAGACCGGTCAGGCCAACTACGAGTGCGAGCCCGGGGACGTCGACGGCGACGGCGACTTCGATGTGTGGTTGCTGAACTACAACTACAACTTCGACCGGCTGCTGCGCAACGACGGCGCGGTCTCCGGCGGGTTCCAGTTCTCGCAGATGAACTCATGGATCGTGGGTGACCCGAACCAGGACGAGAACGAACTCGACTTCGGCGACTACGACGGCGACGGCGATCTCGATGCGTTCGCCGCCAACTTCAGCGGCACGAACTGGATCTACCAGAGCGGCCTGGCGCAGGGGCTGCATCCGACCGCGCAGGGTCTGTATCAGCGCACGGGCGGCGGCGGCAGTCTCGCCGCGTCCTTCCCCGAGACGCCGACGAGCGGCGGCGGCTCCAGCTCGCTCGACGGCGAGTGGGCCGATCTCGACGGTGACGGCGACCTCGACATCCTCGTCGCGAACGACAACAACGGCCAGAACTGGATGTACCGCAACGACCTCGGCGTTCCCGACACGCACGCGCCGACCTTCGCGGCGGTCGAGTCGGGCTTCGCGCCGCTGCCGGGCGATTCCGTCGTCGTGCACGTCGCGCTGCGCGACAACGCGCCGTACTACCTGCACATGTTCTACGACGTGCAGCTGCGCTACGCGGTCGATGGACGGCCCGAGCAGTCGGTCGCGATGTTCGCGCAGGGCGGCCAGCAGTACCGCGGCACGATCCCCGCTCAGGCCGGTCTCGTCGCGTACCACGTGCAGGCGACCGACCTCGCCGGCAACACCGGCATCTCGGCCAGCTTCGACTACGTGCAGGGCGCCGGCCTCTCGCCGTGGAGTTCGCTCGGGTACGGCTTGCCGGGAGCGCTCGGCGTGCCGGTGCTCGCCGGCAGCGGCACGCTGATCGCAGGCAGTCCCGGTTCGCTGAAACTCTCCAACGCGAAGGGCCCGAACGCGCTCGCGATCCTCTTCGTCTCGCTCGGCGGCACGCCCGCGCCCTTCAAGGGCGGCACGCTGGCCGCGGCGCCGATCGCGCTGCAGCTGACCTTCTCGACGCTCGGCAATCCGGGCAAGGTCGATCTGGCCTGGGCCGCGTGGCCGGCCGGGCTCTCGGGCGCGAGCCTCGTCTTCCAGTACGCGATCGCCGACCCGGCCGCCGTGCAGGGCGTGGCGCTGAGCAACGCCGTGCAGGGCAGCGTGCCGTGACGCGGGGTCGCAGGAGAACCGTCGCATGACGTCCTTGACCGCGGTCGCAAGCCTCGTCGTCCTCGCCTCGCTCGCGGCGCCCGCCGCCGCGCAGCTCCTCACCGACCTGCAGCCGGGGCGCAACTTCGTCGGGGTCGCGAACTTCGGCACCTACAATTCGGAGAACATCGACGTCGGCGATGTCGACCTCGACGGCGATCTCGACGTCGTCGTGGCCAACGGCGGCGACGGTTCGGCGCAGGCCAACCGCATCTACCTCAACGACGGGATCGGCGTGTTCACCGACGGGACGGCCACGCGCTTCGCGGGCATTCCTTCCGACAAGAGCACCGACATCGAACTCGCCGACATCGACGACGACGGCGACCTCGACGTTTTCTTCGGCAACCACGGCAACACCTCGAATGGCGGCGAGCCGAGCCGTTTTGTCGTGAACGTCGGCGGCCTGCAGGGCCAGAGCGTCGGTTGGTTCAGCGAGGAGTCCAACGCGCGCTGGGGGCAGTTGGCCTCCGTGCCGCTCGACCAGCAGATCCTCGGCGGCAACGTCGGCCCCTTCCGCGAGTTCTCGTGCGACTGCGACTTCGCCGACCTCGACGACGACGGCGATCTCGACCTGTTCCACAGCAGCTACGGCCCGAACCTGAACGGCACCCGGCCCAGCCGCGTGTTCCTCAACGACGGGCAGGGCGTCTTCCACGAACTGCATCCCTGGGCCAACCCGACGGCCGACATCCTGCTGCACACCGCGGACGTGGATCTGGTCGACTTCGACGGCGACTTCGACATCGACATCTTCGCGTCCAGCCGCGACAGCCAGGCGCGCGTCTATCACAACAACCTGAAGGGCGCGCTGGGCGTGACGCTCTGCACCGACATCACCCAGACGGCGCTCATCGACACGGGCGCGACCCAGGTCGCGATCTGGAACTACGAGGTCGAGCCGGGCGACCTCGACGGCGACGGCGACTTCGACGTCTGGCTCACGAACTACGACCAGAAGTTCAATCGCGTGCTGCGCAACGACGGGCCGGTCGCAGGCGGCTTCGCGTTCACCGAGAAGCCGTCGTGGCTCGTCGGCGACCTGAACGACCTCGCGAACGAGATCGACTTCGGCGACTACGACGGCGACGGCGATCTCGACGTCTTCGTCGCGAACTTCAGCGGCACGAACTGGCTCTTCCAGAACGGGCTGGCGCAGGGACTCGACCCCGACACGCAGGGCCTGCTTCATCGCACGGGCGGCGGCGGCAGTCTCGCCGCGGGCTTTCCTGAGACGCCGACGGGCGGCTCGGCGGGGGGCACCTCGCTCGACGGCGAGTGGGCCGATCTCGACGGTGACGGCGACCTCGACATCCTCGTCGCGAACGACAACAACGGCCAGAACTGGATGTACCGCAACGACCTCGGCGTTCCCGACACGCACGCGCCGACCTTCGCGGCGGTCGAGTCGGGCTTCGCGCCGCTGCCGGGCGATTCCGTCGTCGTGCACGTCGCGCTGCGCGACAACGCGCCGTACTACCTGCACATGTTCTACGACGTGCAGCTGCGCTACGCGGTCGATGGACGGCCCGAGCAGTCGGTCGCGATGTTCGCGCAGGGCGGCCAGCAGTACCGCGGCACGATCCCCGCTCAGGCCGGTCTCGTCGCGTACCACGTGCAGGCGACCGACCTCGCCGGCAACACCGGCATCTCGGCCAGCTTCGACTACGTGCAGGGCGCCGGCCTCTCGCCGTGGAGTTCGCTCGGGTACGGCTTGCCGGGAGCGCTCGGCGTGCCGGTGCTCGCCGGCAGCGGCACGCTGATCGCAGGCAGTCCCGGTTCGCTGAAACTCTCCAACGCGAAGGGCCCGAACGCGCTCGCGATCCTCTTCGTCTCGCTCGGCGGCACGCCCGCGCCCTTCAAGGGCGGCACGCTGGCCGCGGCGCCGATCGCGCTGCAGCTGACCTTCTCGACGCTCGGCAATCCGGGCAAGGTCGATCTGGCCTGGGCCGCGTGGCCGGCCGGGCTCTCGGGCGCGAGCCTCGTCTTCCAGTACGCGATCGCCGACCCGGCCGCCGTGCAGGGCGTGGCGCTGAGCAACGCCGTGCAGGGCAGCGTGCCGTAGGGAGTGCCGCGCCGCCCCGAGCCGGCGGGCCGTTCGTCCCGGCCGGGTCTTGCCGCCGGCGCCGCCGCCTCGCTACGATCCGCCGCTCGCAGTTCGGTCGAGCTTCGACCGATCGGCGGGGGTGTAGCTCAGTTGGTTAGAGCGCTAGCCTGTCACGCTAGAGGTCGAGGGTTCGAGCCCCTTCACCCTCGCCATTCACGCTGCCGCGCCGCGCGCGCGCAGCCGCGATGGCTTCAGCCTTTCACGGGCTCGAGCACGAGGTGCAGCGTCGTCGCGGGCAGCGAGCGCGCCCAGCGGCGCTCGTAGCGGCGCGCGTTGAAGGCCAGCAGCCAGGCGCCCAGGCGCCCGCGCAGACTCGAGGGAAACTCCAGCCGGCGCTCGACGTAGCGGAAGGCCTGCCGCGAATAGCTGCGGTCGCGCTCCTCGGTGCCCTCGACGAAGTAGTTGAACGACTCCCAGGTGCAGAAGCGGCGGTGGGTCGGGTCCTTGAAGGCCGAGTAGCGCGCGAAGTAGGGCACGGCGACGCGCACGCGGCCGCCGGGCCGCGTGATGCGGTGCAGCTCGTCCATGACGCCGCAGATGTCGTCGACGTGCTCGAGCACGTGGCTGCAGCGGACTTCGTCGAAGGAGTCGTCGGCGATCGGCCAGGGCAGCGTGTCGATGTCGTGCACGATGTCGACGCCCGGCAGCGCGAGGCGATCGAGGCCGACCACACCCGCCGGCTTGGACTGCCCGCAACCCAGCTCGAGCACGCGCGGCGCGGCGGGGGCCGCGTCCGGCGCCGGCGGTCGGCCAGCCTGGCCGGGGGCGCGGTCGAGGGCGGGGTTCATCGCGGCCATCGTACGCAGCGGACTCCCCGGCGTCCCCGTCGTTCTGCCGCCCTGTCGCGTCGCTCGGCCGGGGCGGGCGCCCGGCACCCCCCCGATCGGCGCCGGGCGTGGTAGTTTGGCGCCCGGACCAAGGGCGGCGCTGCGGCCCACGCGCGCCGAGACCTCGAGCGAGGCCAGGGCATGAAGCACGCGTCCGTCATCGCGATGCGGGCGACCGGAGTCGCGCTCGTCGCACTGCTGGCCCCGTTCGCTCCCGCCGCCGCCCAGGTCCTCACCGACCTGCAGCCGGGGCGCAACTTCGTGGGGGCCGCGAACTTCGGGACCGGGCGCTCGGAGAACATCGACGTCGGAGACGCCGACAACGACGGCGACCTCGACGTCCTCGTGGCCAACGGCGGCGACGGTCCGGCGCAGCAGAACAGGATCTACATCAATGACGGTGTCGCGAACTTCGTCGACGAGACGGCGCTGCGATTCGCCGGCGTGACCATCGACACGAGCCGCGACATCGAGTTCGTCGACCATGACAACGACGGCGACCTCGATGTGCACGTGGCCAATCGCGGCACGGTCGCCAATGGCGGGGAGGTGAGCCGCTTCTACGTGAACCTGGGCGGCCTGCAGGCCGGCACGGTCGGGTTCTTCAACGAGGACAGCGACGCGCGCTGGGGCGATCTGCTCTCGGTGCCGCTCGGCGACCAGGTCTTCGGCGGGAATGCCGGTCCGTGGCGCGACTACTCCTGCGACTGCGACTTCGCCGACCTCGACGACGACGGCGATCTCGACCTGTTCCACAGCAGCTACGGCCCGAACCAGGACGGCTCGCGCCCGAGCCGCATCTTCCTCAACGACGGCACGGGCGTTTACGACGAACTGTTCCCGTGGGCCAACCCAACGGCCGACATCCAGATGCACGGTTCGGATCTCGACCTCGTCGACTTCGACGGCGACTTCGACATCGACATCTTCAACTCGAGCCGCAGCAGTCAGGCGCGCGTCTTCATGAACACGCTGTACGGTCCGGGCGGGGCGACGCCCTTTCGTGACATCACGCAGTCGGCGCTGATCGACACGGGCGCCACCAAGACCGGCTTCAACAACTACGAGTGCGAACCCGGCGACGTCGATGGCGACGGCGACTTCGACGTGTGGCTGGTGAACTACGACGGCAACTTCGACCGTGTGCTGCGCAACGACGGCCCGACCGCGACGGGCTTCAAGTTCACGAAGATCAACGCATGGATCGTCGGCGATCCGAACACCGACGAGTACGAGGCCGACTTCGGCGACTTCGACGGCGACGGTGACCTCGACGTGTTCATCGCGAACTTCAGCGGCACCAACGCTCTCTATATGTCCGGCTTGGCACAAGGAATGAGCCCCGCGACGCAAGGCTTGCATCACCGCACCGGGGGAGGTGCGAGCAGCCTCGCCGCGGCCTTTCCCGAGATGCCCACGACGGGAGGCGGGAGTACGTCACTCGATGGCGAGTGGGGCGACCTCGACGGTGACGGCGACCTCGACATCCTCGTTGCGAACGACACCAACCAGCAGAACTGGATGTACCGCAACGATCTCGGCATCCCCGACACGCACGCGCCGACCTTCGCGCCGGTCGAGTCGATCGTCGCGCCGCCCGCCGGCCAGCCGGTCGTGGTGCATGCCGCGGTGCGCGACGGCGTGCCGTACTACCTGTTCATGTTCTACGACGTCGAGCTGCACTACGCGGTCGACGGCGGCGCGGTGCGGAGCGTCGCGATGTTCGCGCAGGGCGGCCAGCAGTTCCGCGGCGTGATTCCGGCGCAGAGCGGCGTCGTCGATTACTGGGTGACCGCCACCGATCTCGCAGGCAACACCGGCATCTCGGCGCCGCAGACCTACGCGCAGGGCGGGGGCGTGCTGCCCTTCACCGATCTCGGTCACGCTCTGGCCGGCGCCCACGGCCCGCCCGTGCTCGCCGGCAGCGGAGCGCTGCTCACCGGCAGCGCCGGCGCGCTCACGCTCACGAATGCCGCGGGCCCGGGCGCCGTCGCGATCCTGTTCACGTCGCTGTCGAGCACGCCGACGCCCTTCAAGGGAGGGACGCTGCTGCCCGTGCCGATCGCGCTGCAGCTCACGCTGTCCACGGGCGGCAGCCCGGGTTCCATCCCGCTCGGCTGGTCGTCCTGGCCGGCCGGCCTGTCGGGCGCGAGCCTCTACTTCCAGTACGCGATCGCCGACGCCCTCGCCGTGCAGGGCGTGGCGCTCAGCAACGCGCTGCGCGCCGACGTGCCCTGAGGCTCCGGAGCAAGCTCATGAACTGCATGCACCGAATCGTGATGGCTGCCACCGCGGCGCTCCTCGCGTCGTCGCCGGCGCCCGCCCAGGTCCTCACCGACCTGCAGCCGGGGCGCAACTTCGTGGGGGTGGCGAGCTTCGGCACCTGGACTTCGCAGGACATCGACCTTGGCGATGCCGACAACGACGGCGACCTCGACGTGGTCGTCGCCAACGGCGGCGACACGGGCGCCAAGCTCAACCGGATCTACATCAACGGCGGTTTCGGCAGCACGACCGACGAGACCGCGACGCGCTTCGCCGGCGTCCCCGCCGACTCGAGCAACGACATCGAGTTCGTCGACCACGACAACGACGGCGACCTCGACGTCGCGGTCGCCAACCGCGGCAACCCCGGCAACGGCGGCGAGGTCAGCCGCTTCTACGTGAACCTCGGCGGCCTGCAGCTCGGCAGCGTCGGCTTCTTCGCCGAGGACACGGACGCGCGCTGGGGCGCGCTGCTCTCGGTGCCCGTCGGCGATCAGGTCTTCGGCGGCGACGCCGGCCCGTTCCGCGAGTTCTCCTGCGACTGCGAGTTCGGCGATCTCGACGACGACGGCGACCTCGACCTGTTCCACAGCAGCTACGGCCCCAACTTCGCCGGCAATCGCGACAGCCGCATCTTCCTCAACGACGGCACGGGCGTCTTCGACGAGCTGTTTCCGTGGGCCGACCCGGCCGCCGACATCAAGCTGCACGCGCGCGACATCGACCTGGTGGACTTCGACGGCGACCTCGACCTCGACGTCTTCGCCTCGAGCGTGAGCAGCCAGGCGCGGGTGTACCTGAACAACCTCAAGCAGCCGGCGGGCGCCACCCCCTTCACGGACATCACGCAGCTCGCGCTGCTCGCCCAGGGCGCGACGCAGCAGGGCACCCTCGGCTACGAGTGCGAGCCCGGCGATCTCGACGGCGACGGCGACTTCGACGTCTGGCTGGTGAACTACGACGACACGCTCGACCGCGTGCTGCGCAACGACGGCCCGGTCGCCGGCGGTTTCAGGTTCACGAAGGTCGACGCGTGGATCGTCGGCGACCCGGATGTCCTGGAGAGCGACGTCGACTTCGGCGACTTCGACGGCGACGGTGACCTCGACGCCTTCGCCGCCCACTACGGCGGCACGAACTGGCTCTACCAGAGCGGACTGGCGCAGGGGTTCGATCCGTTGCACCAGGCGATCTTCCACCGCACGGGGGGCGGCGTCGGCAGTCTGGCGCTCGGCTTCGCCGAGATGCCGGTGACGGGGGGCGCGAGCACCCCGATCGACGGCGACTGGGGCGACCTCGACGGCGACGGCGACCACGACCTCGTCGTCGCGAACGACCTCGGTTGGACGAACTATCTCTACCGCAATGCGCTCGGCGTGCCCGACACGCACGCGCCGACCTTCGCCGCCGTCGAGCAGGTCGTGCCCGCGCCGGGCGTGCCGTCGGTCGTGCACGTCGCGCTGCGCGACAACGTGGCGTACGACCTCTTCATGTCTTTCGACGTGAAGCTCAAGTACGAAGTGAACGGCGGCGCGACGCAGTCGGTCGACATGTTCGCGCAGGGCGGCCAGCAGTTCCGCGGCGTGATTCCCGTGCAGAGCGGTACGGTCGAGTACTGGGTCGAGGCCACCGACGACTGCGGCAACACCGGCGTGTCGGCGCCGCAGACCTACGCGCAGGGCGGGGGCGTGCTGCCCTTCACCGATCTCGGTCACGCTCTGGCCGGCGCCCACGGCCCGCCCGTGCTCGCCGGCAGCGGAGCGCTGCTCACCGGCAGCGCCGGCGCGCTCACGCTCACGAATGCCGCGGGCCCGGGCGCCGTCGCGATCCTGTTCACGTCGCTGTCGAGCACGCCGACGCCCTTCAAGGGAGGGACGCTGCTGCCCGTGCCGATCGCGCTGCAGCTCACGCTGTCCACGGGCGGCAGCCCGGGTTCCATCCCGCTCGGCTGGTCGTCCTGGCCGGCCGGCCTGTCGGGCGCGAGCCTCTACTTCCAGTACGCGATCGCCGACGCCCTCGCCGTGCAGGGCGTGGCGCTCAGCAACGCGCTGCGCGCCGACGTGCCCTGAGGCTCCGGAGCAAGCTCATGAACTGCATGCACCGAATCGTGATGGCTGCCACCGCGGCGCTCCTCGCGTCGTCGCCGGCGCCCGCCCAGGTCCTCACCGACCTGCAGCCGGGGCGCAACTTCGTGGGGGCGACGAACTTTGCCACGCACTGGTCGGAGAACATCGACGTCGGTGATGCCGACCTCGATGGCGATCTCGACGTGATCGTCGCTACCGGCGGCGATGGCGTGCCGAGAGTCAATCGCATCTACATCAACGACGGTCTTGCGAACTTCACCGACGGGACCGCGACGCGCTTCGCACCCATGCCGGCCGACCGCAGTCGCGACATCGAGTTCGTCGACCACGACAGCGACGGCGATCTCGATGTGCACGTCGCGAACAACGCCTCGTCGGCGGCGGGCGGAGACGTGAGCCGCTTCTACGTGAACCTCGGCGGCCTGCAGTTCGGTGCCCTCGGGTTCTACTCCGAGGACTCCGACCTGCGCTGGGGCGCGCTGCTCTCGGTGCCGCTCGCTCAGCAGGTTCATGGAGGCGATGCCGGGCCCTTTCGCGACTACTCCTGCGACTGCGACTTCGCCGACCTCGACGACGACGGCGACCTCGACCTGTTCCACAGCTCGTACGGGCCGAACATGAACGGCTGGTTTCCGAGCCGGGTGTTTCTCAACGACGGCACCGGCGTGTTCAACGAGCTTTTTCCCTGGGCGGATGTCGGAGCCGACATCCAGACGCACGCCGTGGACATCGAATTCGTCGACCTTGACGGCGACTTCGATTTCGACATCGTCGACGCGAGCAGCTTCTCTCAGTCGCGACTGTACATGAATACGCTGTACGGGAGACCGGGATCGGCGCCCTTCGTCGACGTCACGCAGGAAGTGCTGATCGCGCCTGGCCATGTGCAAGTCGGGCTCAACACCTACGAGTGCGAGACCGGTGATCTCGACGGTGACGGCGACTTCGACGTCTGGATGGTCAACTACGACAACAATCTTGACCGCATCCTGCGAAACGACGGGCCGACCGCGACGAGCTTCAAGTTCACTCAGGTCAACTCCTGGATCGTCGGCAACCCGAACGTCGACGAATACGAGGTCGACTTCGGCGACTACGACGGCGACGGCGACCTCGACGCCTTCGCCGCGACCTTCGGCGGCACGAACTGGCTCTACCAGAGCGGGTTGGCGCAGGGCCTCGACCCGGTGGCGCAGGGGCTGTTCCATCGCACGGGAGGCGGGGGCAGCCTGGCGGCGGCCTTTCCGGAGACGCCCACGACGCCAAACGGTGGTGCGTCACGCGACGGCGAGTGGGGCGATCTCGACGGCGACGGCGATCTCGACTTCGTGCTCGCGAACTACAGCGCGGACTTGCTGTACCTCAACGATCTCGGCGTGCCCGACACGCACGCGCCGACCTTCGCGCCGGTCGAGTCGATCGTCGCGCCGCCCGCCGGCCAGCCGGTCGTGGTGCATGCCGCGGTGCGCGACGGCGTGCCGTACTACCTGTTCATGTTCTACGACGTCGAGCTGCACTACGCGGTCGACGGCGGCGCGGTGCGGAGCGTCGCGATGTTCGCGCAGGGCGGCCAGCAGTTCCGCGGCGTGATTCCGGCGCAGAGCGGCGTCGTCGATTACTGGGTGACCGCCACCGATCTCGCAGGCAACACCGGCATCTCGGCGCCGCAGACCTACGCGCAGGGCGGGGGCGTGCTGCCCTTCACCGATCTCGGTCACGCTCTGGCCGGCGCCCACGGCCCGCCCGTGCTCGCCGGCAGCGGAGCGCTGCTCACCGGCAGCGCCGGCGCGCTCACGCTCACGAATGCCGCGGGCCCGGGCGCCGTCGCGATCCTGTTCACGTCGCTGTCGAGCACGCCGACGCCCTTCAAGGGAGGGACGCTGCTGCCCGTGCCGATCGCGCTGCAGCTCACGCTGTCCACGGGCGGCAGCCCGGGTTCCATCCCGCTCGGCTGGTCGTCCTGGCCGGCCGGCCTGTCGGGCGCGAGCCTCTACTTCCAGTACGCGATCGCCGACGCCCTCGCCGTGCAGGGCGTGGCGCTCAGCAACGCGCTGCGCGCCGACCTGCCCTGAGATCGATCGCCGGCCGCGACGAGGCCGTTCTTGCCGGACACCCGCCCGGCCGCGGATGATGCGCGCATGGCGAGCGGCACGAGCGGGGGGCGCAAGGCGGCGACGGGCTACCTGCACGGCTTCACGCCCGTCGAGCGCGACCGGCTGCGCCGACAGGCGCGCTTCCTCGAGGACAAGGTGCACGACGGCCTGCCGCTGCGCCGCGCGCGCAAGCTGATCGAGATCGGCTGCGGCGTCGGCGCGCAGACGGAGATCCTGCTGCGGCGCTTCCCCGAGCTGCACGTCACGGGCGTCGATGCCAGCGAGCCCAACCTGCAGGCCGCGCGCGAACACCTGACGGGCCTCGGCTGGGCGAACGGCCGCTTCGAGCTGCGCGTCATGGACGCCACGCATCTCGACCTGCCGGCCGACGGCTTCGACGCCGCCTTCCTGTGCTGGATCCTCGAGCACGTGGCCGACCCGGCCCGCGTGCTGTCCGAGGCGCGGCGCGTGCTGCGGCCGGGCGCGCCGATCATCTGCACCGAGGTGCAGAACGCGACCTTCTTCATCGACCCCTACAGCCCCAACACGCTGGCCTACTGGATGGCCTACAACGACTGGCAGCTCGAACTCGGCGGCGACCCCTTCGTCGGCGCCAAGCTCGGCAACCTGCTGCAGGCCGTCGGCTTCCGCGACATCACGACCAAGGTGCGCACCTTCCACCTCGACAACCGCCACGCCGGCGAGCGCGCCGAGTTCATCGCCTTCTGGAGCGAGCTGCTGCTCTCGGGCTGCGAGGGGCTGCTCGCCGCCGGGCGCGTGGCGCCGCAGACCGTCGAGGGCATGAAGGCCGAACTCAGGGACGTCGCGCGCGACCCGAACGCGGTGTTCTTCTACTCCTTCGTCACGGCGAGGGCGCGGTGCGGCTGATCGCCCTGCTCGCCGTCTGTGCACTGCTCGGCGCCTGCACGGCGACGCTGCGCAACGACGACTCCTCCTTTGGCGGCAACGGCGACCGCTGGTTCACGAGTTCGATCCGCGGCGTGGCCGACCTCGACCCGGGCGACGAGGACAGTCTCGCCGCGCGCGCCAGCGCCGCGCTGCCGCTCGACTTCGTCGACGACTGGGTGCCGGGCGCCGGGCCGCTGCACGTCGGCCGCTCGATCACGGGCGGGCAGGAGCTGTACACGCCCGAGAACCTCGCGACGCCGCTGCTCGTGCCGACCGACCGTCCGTATGCGGCCTGGGCGTACGCCGGCGCGCTGCGCACCGCCACGCGCCTCGATGCCGACGCCGCGCGCCGCCACGACGTCGAACTCGCGGCCGAACTCGACCTCGGCTTCGTCGGCGATCCCGCGCTCGGCGAAGCCACGCAGAAGTTCTTCCACTCCGTCTTCAACCTGACCGACCCGCAAGGATGGGACAACCAGCTCGAGACCGAGCCGGGCTTCATTCTCGCGGTCTCGGCGCGCGGCCGCGATCTCTACGCGGAGGACGTGCTCGGCACGGGCCTGGCCTTCGACAGCGTGTCGCGCGTGCAGGGCAGCCTCGGCAACATCCTCACGCACGTCGGGGTCGGCGAGACGCTGCGCGTCGGCGTCGACCTCGATCGCTCGCTCGACCCCGGCCTCGGCGAGCGCGCCCGTCCGGACGAGGCGCGCGACGCGACGCTGTTCTGGTTCGCGGACATCGAAGGCCGCTTCGTGCTGCGCAACATCTTCCTCGACGGCAACACCTTCAGCAGCAGCCACGACGTCGAGCGCGAGGACTTCGTCACCGACCTCTCGACGGGTCTCGTCTGGCAGGACGGCGCCTGGCGGCTCGGCTACGTCTGGTCGCGCCGCTCCGAGGAGTTCGAAGGCCAGCGCGAAGACCAGACCACCGGCGCCCTCACCCTCGGCTGGACCGGACGCCGCTGAGCGCGCGGCCGCGGTGGCAGCTGTCTTCGTGGTGCGCACGACAGCGGACGTGACGCGCAGCGCGGGGCGGGGTGCAGCGGGGGTCTCCTCGCTCCGCCCCCCGAAAGGCTGCCGCTCGGAGACCCCCGCAGCACCCCGCCTGGATGCGTCGGGGGCGTGCGCGACGGGATGCGTGGCGCCCGGTACGACAGGCGAGCGGCTCGTCGGCAGATGAGCGATGTGAGATGCCCCGAGATTCGCGAGGAGGCGTACCATGTGCCGCGGGGATGGTGCCGACCGTAGGCCGGCCACCGATCCGCCAGCGTCATGCACACGCGCGGCGCACTGCCGCGCACGGAAGAAGGAGGCGCGATGCGAAGCGATGGTGACCGAGTGACACACCGGACAACCGGACAACCGGACAACCGGACAACCGGACAACCGGAACAGGTTCCGCGCCGGCGTCGTGCTCGTGGCGGTGTTTGGTCTGACGAGCGCGGTCGCCGCGCAACCGAGTACGCCCACGCCGAACACGTGGATCAACCTGCCGAAGTCCTTGCAACAATTCCCCATCACTGATCCAAACCCGGTCACCGATCCCCAGCCCGAGAATCTGCACGCCGGCGACAGCGAGATCCTCGACGTGCTGGTGAACGGGCACGTTCGCTTCTGGTACACGACGAACGGGCACTACCTCAAGAATGTGCCAGGCTTTCCGGACGGGCTCCACTCCGGCCGCCTGCGCCCTGTCGACCTGCGCGCGCCGCTGCCCTCGCCGCTGCCGGGTACGGAGTGGCCGCAGGGTTCGACGGGGAACGAGAACTGGATCATCAACCCGCCCGTCGCGAACTGGAACCAGGCCCTCGACGGCGTTATTCCGCCACCGCCGTCACCGCCCTACTCCAAGCGCAACTCGCTGGTGGGCATGCTCTCGAAGAACGGCGTGCTGTTCGTGGCCGGCGCCAGCCGCAATCGTGCGGAGCTGGAAGCCAATGGCCAGATGGCCGTGGAGCAGTGGAACGGGCTCTCGGTGCTCGACGGCGCGGCCGATCCCTCGACGGCCTTTTCGCCGGTGAGCGGAGAGCTGTACTCGTTCGGCGGGGCGGAGTCCGCCGGCATGCTGCGCACGGCGGTCCCCGAAGGCGTGGCGTACACGTCCATGAGAGGCGCGGGCCAGTTTCTGTTCGTGGACAACTACTGCGGCACGGACGGCGGGGGCACGGTGCTGGTGCAGCGCATCCACAGCCTGATGAACATCCAGCCGAACGCGCGGTTCTATCTGCAGCTCTACGAGTTGCTCGGCGACTACGTCGATACCAGTCCGCTGCCGCAGGGCCCCTTGGGCTTCGAGGTCTGTCGCGGCAACTTCACCTGCCCGTTGGGGACCGACCTGCGGCCGAGCTGCCCGCCGCAGCAGGTCTGCGGCAACGACACGATCCACGGCGGGGCGACCATCGGCGGCAACAAGATCCGCCCGGTGATCGTGGTGGACGTGCCGGCCAACGCGCCTTGGAACGCGGGCAAGAAGTTTCTGATCATCGGCATGAATCTCGACCCGATGGACCTCGCCACCTACGGCGGCAACCTGATCCCGCTCGACTTGCCGAAGGACCCGATGGGAAACCCCGTTTCGGAGCTCCTGGGGCACGACCGCGACGACGGCAGGTACGACTACATCGCGATCATCGACATCACGCTGCTGATCGCGACCGTGCCCAACCCGGTGCTGCTGGAGGGGCACTGGATGTACGACGACGCGGCCAAGTGGAAGGAGCACACGCGCTTCCTGCGCCTGCCGCCGGACATGCCTCCGGGCTGGCAGTGGGGCGCCACGAACAATCCGCCGCTCGTCCCGGGGCACGATTGGAGCGAAGTGACGATTCCGCATCCGACGGGCGCGTATCCCGCCGCGAAAGAATTGATCGTGGGCAGCGGGACGCCCAAGACGCTGGTCGCCGATCCCGACGGCCGCTTCGTGTACGTCGTGACGTCGGATCAGGGGCAGGAGAACGTGGCGGAGAACGCCACGCTGTTCGACGGCGGCTGGCACGTGCCGCACATCTACGTGATCGACCTGTGGGCGGGAAACTTCGCCAACCAGAACTGGCTGAACAATTACTCCTCGAACGTGGCCAGCTACCGCTTCAACAAGGTCATCACGCACACGTTCCCTGATGGCGTCGTCAACTCGGTGCTGGTGAAGTCGACGATCCCGGGCATGAAGTTGACGGAGAGCGTCAACCCGCTGGTGCCCACGATCGGCAAGACGCGTGCGAGCGGCGCGCTGGTCGATGTCGACCTCGGCACCATCTACCCCGGCGAGGAGCAGCTCGATCCGACGGCGCGCACGCGCATGGCGCTGGTGCGCAACGCAAACTTCGTGAACGCGCAAAAGTGGCTGTACATCGGCACGACGGGGCAGACGCAGCCGGAGAACCCGCTGGATGTGCGCACGGTCGGGGCGGTGCTGGTGCTGAACATGGACGGCCACGGCCAGCCCGTGTATCACGCCACGCTGAAGCTGAACCAGTCGCCGTCGCTGCCCTACCAGGTCGCAGGGCTCGAAGTGCGCCAAGCCGACGGCACCTTCATCGGCTGGCCCGCGAGCGGCTCGCGCAACGTGGTGTTCATCACCGCGCTGAGCGGGCTGTCATACGACAATGATCCCCAGGATCGTCTCGTGCTGATCGAGGACCTGCCGTGACGAAGCCCCTGCGCCTGGTGCCCGTTATTCTGCTCCTTGCCACATCCGCGGCGACACCCCAGAGTCATTCTTCGATCGGCAGCCATCTCACTTTCAAGGCGCCCATTCCCGGGGCGCTGACTGGCACGGTCGGCGCGGCAACCGCGAGTCCGTTCTACAAGGCGATGACCGCTGACGGCCAGTGGATTGCGTTCGTCGACGGCTGGTCCAATCTTTGCTCGCACTCATACCCAGTGCTCGCGATGATGCGCACGGACGGCACCGGTTATCGAGTCATCGTTCCAGGATCGACGTTGAAGCAACTGGAACCCAACCCGACCACATCGTGGCACATGCGGACCAGGGTTCATCGGCTCGTGCTTTCGGGCAATGGACGCTGGCTGGCATTCATGTGGCCGCACAATAAGTCCTTCGACTTCTGCAGCGTGATCGTCCCTTGGTACCACTACATCGTGAACGTCGAGACAGGGGAGGTGAAGGAGTTCACCTTCAATGGCAAAGCGCCCGGCGGTCTCACGTACAGCGATGACGGGAAGCTGGCCTTCTTGGGCTGGATGCCGGAGACGAACAGCTACTGGCATCATCTTGCCGATCCCGACGGCAGCAACGCCGTGCCACTCCTGGACGGAGCGGTGTGGTCGGCCGGTGTCGGCATGATCTCCGCCGACGGGAGCAAGTTCGCGTTTGCTGCGGGGCCGTTCGGGAGCCAGCACGCCTACGTCATGGACCTCGCGACGAAGCAGGTCGTGAAGCTCACGCCCGCGCCGATGAGCATCTACACGGTGCACCCGTCGGCGGATGCCTCGCGTGTCGCCATCGGCGGCGCTCCGGATGCATGGGTCGTGAACGGCGATGGCACGGACTTCCGGCTCCTCCAGCCCATGGCGGGCGGCTCGACCGTGACGCTGTCGCGGGATGGGCGCTTCGTCTTTCACGTGATGAACGTGCCGGGTCCCACCGGATGGTCGTTTGCGCGCACTCCCTGGGAGGGTGGAGCTGCCGTGCCGATCAACGGGAAGAACATCTTCGACCAATACACGGCATTCCCGCAGCCCGTGAGCGGCGACGGTACGCGAATGGCCGCGCACGAGCCCGACACCACGTACCAGCAACTGTTTGTCTGGCACGCCGAGCCGCCGGTGCTGGCGACGTACGGTTACGGCACGCCGGGGA
>CAZBBB010000021.1:0-40730 GCA_964490005.1 uncultured Phycisphaerales bacterium
CGCCGCGGGCGATGGCCCCGCGCGCCAGGCTCTCGGCGATGCGCAGACCGAGCAGCCCGCCGAGCACCGGCTCGCCCGTGAGCGCGCCGTCGGACCAGCTCCAGTGCACCGCGGCCGTCGCGTAGGGCGGCAGCAGCTCGGCGTCGCCGGCGAGGTAGCGGCCGACGAGTTCGCGCGTGATCGCGACGGCGTCGGGGTTCATGCGGCCCATGCGGGACAGGGCCTCGCCGGCCGTGGCGCGCGCCACCGGCTCGTCGTCGGAGGCGGCCATCCAGGCCAGCGCCGAGGCCGCGCGCGTGTCGCCGATGGTGCCGAGCACGGCGGCCGCGTTGCGGCGCGTCGTCACGTCGTCGGTGTCGAGAGCGGCCACCAGCGGCAGGACGGCCTGGTCGGCGAGCTGCACGAGCGCCTGCATCGCGAGCACGCGGTTCTCGGTGCTCGAGCGGTCGCCGAGCGGGCCGATCAGCGCGGGCACGGCCCAGCCGCCGAACTCGGCGCGCAGCGTGAGCAGCGCGTGCGCGCGCTCGACCTCGTCGCCGCTCAGCAGGCGGTCGACGACCTCCGCCGCGTCGCCGGGCGAGGTCGCGCGCTCGAGCCGGCCCAGGCGCGCCAGGCCGAGGAAGCGCTCGGCCAGCGTGCCGACCTCGCCGCGCGCGACGAGCATCTCCGTCACGACCTGCGACTCGACGCTCTGCCACAGCCGGAAGGCCTCGTCGTGCCCCGGGTTCTCGGCCAGCACGGCCTTGAGCTGCTCGGCGGCGCCGGCGAGGTCGCCGCCCTGGAAGGCGGAGACCGCGTCGCGGAACAGCGACTCGGCGCTCTGGGCGGCGGCGGATCCCGTGGCGAGCACGGCGCACAATGCAACGGACAGACGGGCCATGCGCGGATGGGACATCGCGACGCGCTCCGGATTCGGGGTGACGGACGGCGAGCCGCGGAGTGTAGGCGGCCCGGGCCGAATCTATCAAGGCGGCCGGGCGGCGGTCACGACCGGGCCGGCCGGGCGGGCCTCAGAACGGCGCGACGAGCGTCTCGCTGGGCGTCTTGATGCGCGGCGTGATGAAGAACACGATCTCGGAGTTCCGCTTGCGGCTCGAGCGGCTCTTGAACAGCCAGCCGAGCACGGGGATGTCGCCCAGCAGCGGCACCTTGGTGATCGTCTCGAGCGTCTCGCGCGCGCGCAGCCCGCCCACCGCCACGACCTGCCCGCTGTGCACGTGGACCGTCGTGCCCGCGTCGCGCGTCGAGATGATCGGCGTCTGCACCTCGGTGCCGGCGAGCACCAGCGTGACCTCGGCCGTCACGGCCGAGACGTCGACCGAGAGGTCGATGCGCACCACGTCCTCCCCGACGATGAAGGGGATCAGCTCGACGCGCACGCCGGTGTCCTGGTACTTGGTCACGATCTGCGCGTTGTTGCCGAGGCCGGTGGCCTCGAAGACCGGCACGCGCTGCCCGGTGTTGATGATCGCGCGGTGCCCGTTGAGCACCGTGACCGTCGGCGCCGAGATCAGCTCGCTCGCGCCGATCGACTGCAGCAGCGAGAGCAGCGCGTTCACGTTCAGGTCGCCGCGCACGCCCTGCAGCGAGAGCAGGAAGCCCGAGAGGCTGGTGGGCGGCGCGAAGCTGCCGAAGCTCGTGCCGAAGCCGGTCGGCTGGTTGTCGTCGAGGATCGGGAAGCCCGAGCCGAAGCCGCCGGCCGGCGGGTTCGTCGTCGGGTCGAAGGGCGCGTTCGGGTCCTCGAGTTCGGCCAGGCCGATCTTGGTGTCCCAGTCGATCAGGTCGTCGAGGTTGACCTCGACGATGCGCACCTCGATCTCGATCTGCGGCACGTCGGCGAGCAGCTGCGCGAGGAGCTGGTCGATGAACAGCAGCGTCTCGGGCGGCGCCGTGACGACGAGCAGGTCGCCCACGTTGTTGCTCACCAGCGCGTCGCGCACGCCGAGCTTGCCGGTCGAGTCCTTGTAGAAGTCGCGGTGCAGCACCCAGCGCAGGCCCGACTCGGAGACCCCCTGATCGAGGATCGTCAGCTTGCCGGCCAGGTCCTCGACGTCGGGCGGCGGGAAGTCGGGGACGTGCACGCGCAGCATCGAGAGCACGCCCGAGCTGCGCTCGCTCTTGAGGGCGTAGAGCTTGGACCAGCTGCCGTCGATGCCGCGGATGACCGAGCGCCCCATGCGGTGGAAGGGCGAGGGCGGCACGTCGGCGAGCAGGTCGGGGTCGAGGTCGGCGCGCGTCGCCGGCGAGATGAGCGCGAGCAGCTCGTCGTCGACGGGCGTCGGCGCGGTCGGCGCCGCCCCGGTCGGCGCCGGCGCCTGCTGCGGCGCGACCTGCGGGCCCGGCGCCTGCTGCGGCGCGGCTTGCGGCGCCGGCGCGGCCGCGCCCGGCACGGAGACCGCCGTGAGCTGGCCGTCCTCGGTCGTGAACGACCACTGCGGCGCGGCCGGCTCGACGTCGGTCGTGATGCAGCCGGCGAGCAGCGGCGCCGCGAGCGCGAGCAGGAACGGCGCGACGATCCTCACCGGGAGAGGGCGGCGATGACGGCCGGGGTCAGGTCGGCGACCGGCCCGAGGCGCGAGGTCACGCCGCCGACCTCGATCACCGCGTCGTACCCGCCCTCGGCCGCGGCCGTCTTGACCGCCTTCTCGAGGCTCGCCTGCGCCTGCCGGCGCAGGAAGTGGTAGTTGGCGTCGGACTCGGTGAGTTGGGTCGATTCGCGCCAGGCCGGAATGGCGGCCAGCGCCCGCGCCGTGTCGAGTTCGGCCATCAGCCGGGCGCTCGGCGCATTGCCGAAAGCCACCGTCCCCTCGACGTAGTAGACCGGCAGCTGGTCGATCACGTTCTGCGTCAGGTCGGGAATCGCGCGCTCGCCGCCGGTCACGCCGCCGGGCACGGTGATCACGTCGATGCCCGCCGCGGTCGCGGCGCGCGCGAGGGCCTTGTTGGCGACGGCCTGCGCGTCGCCGAACAGCTTGCGCCCGCGGTCGTCGTCGCTGGGCGACAGCCCGGCGGCCTTGAGGCGGATGTAGGCCGGGTTGTTCGCGTAGACCGTCACGGCGTCGACGACGGCGGCCGTGCGCGCGTTGTTCGGGTTGCCGAACAGCACCTGGCCCGAGATGACGATGTCGGGCACGCTCAGCAGCAGCAGGCACCCGAGCAGAGGCAGGAGCGCCTGCCGACCTCGCGCGCCGCACCGGGTTCCGTCGTTCGTCATGACGGTTCTCCTCAGCGTTGAAACGATCACGGGTGGGGACCAGCCGGTCGGTCGCGGGCCAGTCTATGGGCTCGCGGCCGCTCCGGGGAGTTCCCGTCGTGCCGATCCGGTGAGTTTCTGCCTCTCGGGGCAGCAGTCCCAACCGCCCGCCCACCCCGGTCCGCGCGGCGACGCGCGACCGGGGCAAAGTTGAACATCGGTGCCGGGCGCGCCGGTCTTCACCTCCGATCGCGGAAAGAATCGTGGCGTTTCACGGCGCCCGGAATTCGAACACCCCCGGACGCGGAGACCCGCGTCCGGGGGTGTCGTGGCGCTCGGCGCGACAGCGCGGCCGACGGCTCAGTCGCGGCGCGGTCCGCCGCCGCCGCGGTGGCCGCCGCCGCCGCGCCGACCGCCGCCCCCGCCGCCGTGACGGCGCGGCTCGTCGCCCTCGCCGCCGCCCACGCCCGCACCCTCCGGCGCCGGCAGCAGGGCCTTCATCGAGAGCCGGATGCGGCCGTTGTCCTCGATGTCGAGCACCTTCACCTTGACCTTGTCGCCGACCGAGACGATGTCCTCGGGGTCCTTCACGTAGCCGTGGGCCATCTCGCTCACGTGGCACAGTCCGTCGGTGCCCGGCAGCACCTCGATGAAGGCGCCGTAGGGCTTGATCGAGCTGACCGTCCCCTCGTACTCGCCGCCGGCCTCGGGCATCTGCTTGGGCGCCGCGGGCTCGCGGCTGCGACCGCCGCCTCCGCCTCCCCCGCCGCCGCCCTCGTGGACCGGCGCGTCGAGGTTCATCGAGAGCCGCACGCGGCCGAACTCGTCGATGTTGATGACCTTCACCTGGCACTCGGCGCCGACCTGCAGCACGTCGTCGACCTTCTTGACGAAGCCCTTGCCCATCTCGGTGATGTGCACGAGGCCTTCCTTGCCCGGGAAGATCTCGACGAAGGCGCCGAAGTCGCGGATCGACACGACCTTGCCCTTGTAGACCGCGCCCAGCTCGGCGTCGCCGCAGATCGCCTCGACCTGCGCGACCGCGCCCTCGAGATCGCTGCCCGGCCCGCCGGCGATCGTGACGCCGCCGTCGTCGGACACCTCGATGCGCACGTTGTAGTCGGCCTGCAGGGCCTTGATGGTCTTGCCGCTCGGGCCGATGAGCAGGCCGATCTTGTCGACCGGGATCTGCTTGCGCACGAGCGTCGGGGCCCACTTGGACACCGTCGGGCGCGCGGCCGAGATGGCCTCGTTCATCTTCGAGAGGATGTGCATCCGGCCCGCCTTGGCCTGCGCGAGCGCCTTCTTGAGCAGCTCGCTCGAGAGGCCCTTGATCTTGATGTCCATCTGCAGGGCCGTGATGCCGTCCTTGGTGCCGGCGACCTTGAAGTCCATGTCGCCGTTGTGGTCCTCGCTGCCGAGGATGTCCGACAGGATCGCGACCTGGCCGCCCTCGGCGACCAGGCCCATCGCGATGCCCGCCACCGGCGCGCGCAGCGGGCAGCCGGCGTCGAACAGCGCGAGGCTGCCGCCGCAGATGCTCGCCATCGACGAGGAGCCGTTGCTCTCGAGGATCTCCGAGACCACGCGCATGCTGTAGGGGAACTCCTCGGGCGTCGGGATGACCATGCTCACCGCGCGCTCGGCCAGGTTGCCGTGGCCGATCTCGCGCCGGCTGGTGCTCCCCAGGCGCCGCACCTCGCCCACCGAGAAGGGCGGGAAGTTGTAGTGCAGCATGAGGCGCTTGCTGTACTCGTCCTGCAGGCCGTCGATGATCTGCTCGTCGCGGCCGGTGCCCAGCGTGACCGAGACCAGCGCCTGCGTCTCGCCGCGCGTGAACAGCACGCTGCCGTGCGTGCGCGGCAGCACGCCCAGCTCGATCGTGATCGGCCGGATCTCGTCGGTCGCCCGACCGTCGGCGCGGTGGCCGCTGTCGAGGATCTGCCGGCGCTCGATGTCCGACTCGAGGTCGTGGAAGGCGCCGGAGATCTGCTTGCCGGCTGCCAGCCGCTCGGCCTCGGGCACGCCCGCGAGCAGCTTCTCGGTGTGCGCCGCGATGGCGGCCTTCACGGCCGCCTTGCGCGCGTGCTTGCCGGGCGTCGCGAAGGCGGTCACGAGCGCCGCGCGCGCCTCGCCGACCTTGCCCTTGAAGGGGTTCTCGGGCACGGGCTTCACGGCCTGCTTGGGCTTGCCGACCTTCGCGGCCAGCTCGTCGATCATCGCGCAGATCTCGAGGATCGCGGCGTGCGCGAACATGATCGCGTCGGCCAGCAGGTCCTCGGACAGCTCGAGCGCGCCGCACTCGACCATCGTCACGGCGTCCTTGGTGCCGGAGACGACCAGGTCGAGCGTGCTGGCGGCCATCTGCTCGGTCGTGGGGTTGAGCACGAGCTTGCCGTCGACGTAGCCGACGCGCACCGTCGCGCCCGGGCCCTGGTAGGGGATCGAGCTGATCGTCAGCGCCGCCATCGCGGCGCAGGCGCCGAGCGTGTCGGGCTCGCTCTCGCGGTCGTAGCTGATCACGTTGACGATGAGCTGCACCTCGTCGCGGTAGCCCTCGGGGAACAGCGGGCGCACCGGGCGGTCGATGGCGCGCGCCACGAGCACCTCGTTGTCGCGCGGGCGCATCTCGCGCTTGAAGAAGCCGCCCGGCACCTTGCCGGCGGCGTAGGTCTTCTCGCGGTACTCGACCGTGAGCGGGAAGAAGTCGATGTCGGGGCGCCCGGGGCCGCTCTGCGCGGCGGCGATCACGGCGGTCTCGCCGTAGGTGGCGAAGACGGCGCCGTCGGCCTGCCGCGCCATGCGGCCGGTCTCGAGGGTCAGGGTGCGGCCGCCGATCTCGCGCGAGACGCGGGTCGGGGTCGGGGGGACGTAGGGTTCACGCATGGGATCTGGGTCCTGGAACTGCCGCGGAGTCCGAAGCGGACGCCGGGCGGGGAAGGGCGGGCCGGACGCATGCCGGCGACGCTCGGTGGAACGCCGCGCTCGGCGCGGCGGGATGCCTGTCAGGCGCCAACGCGCACGCCGCGGATGCCGAGGCGCTCGACGAGCGACTCGTAACGCGGAGCGTCGGTCTTCTGCAGGTAGCGAAGGAGCCGGTTGCGACGGCCGACGAGCTTGAGCAGCCCGCGCCGCGTGTGGGTGTCCTTCTTGTGCGCCTTGAGATGCTCGGTCAGTTCGCTGATGCGATCCGTGAGCAGCGCCACCTGCACGTCGCTCGAGCCCGTATCCGTGGGATGCACGGCGAACTCGGCCCGGCGGGCGGCCCTCTGGGAAGTGCTGTTCATTGCGTTGCTTGCCTTGCTGGCGGCGGGGGTTCCGCTTTGTGTCCCCGCCGCGAAACGGGTTTGGATTTCGGTCTTCGAATTCGGGGCACGTTAACAGACCGCCCCCTCCCGCGACAAGCTGCCGGCGCCCGGCGGCCGGGCCCCCCTCGCCGTTCGGGCCGGCCGCGGCTCAGCGCGCCTCGGCGGCCCGGCTCGCCCGTTCGCGACGCAGGCAGCTCTCGCAGCGTCCGCAGGGACGCGGGCCCTCCTCGTAGCACGACCAGCTCAGCTCGACGGGCGCCCCCAGCCGGCGACCCTCGGCCAGCAGGCCGGCCTTGTCGAGGTGCAGCACCGGGGCCGCGAGAGAGACCCGGCCGCGCGTCGAGTCGGCCAGCGCCGCGTCGAGGGCCGCCACGAAGCGCGGCCCGTTGTCGGGGAAGCTGGCCGCCTCCTCGGCGTTGAATCCGACGATCACGCGCGACAGCCCGCGCGCCTCGGCCAGCGCCGCCGCCAGGTTCACGAGTACGCCGTTGCGATTGGGGACCCAGACCGCGTCGGCCGTGGACGGGGCCTCGAGGTCGAGCCGCGCCGGCTCGGGATGGGGCACCGGCAGCTCGCGGCGCACGAGCGCGGTCCTGGTCTCGGCGGCGAGCAGCGGCACGGCCGTCTCCACCAACGCGAAACCCAGCGCGGCGGCGACGGCGCGCGCCGCGCGCCGCTCGGGCCCCAGCGCGCGCTGGCCGTAGTCGACGAACAGGCCCAGCACGACGCGCCCGTGCTGCGCGTTCCAGATCGCGGCGGCGACGGTCGAGTCGAGGCCGCCCGAGAGCAGGGCCAGGGCCTCGACGGGCGGGAGGGCGATCTCGGAGCGGCTCATCGCTGCGCGCATTGTCCCTGCCGGGCCCGCGCGCCGGGAGTGTTGCCCGGTTTTCGGCCCGGGGATATACCGGCCCACTCGGAGGGCAGTGGCGCCGACGCGGCGCGGCACCCTCACGGCCTCTCCCCCGCCCGTTCCCCCGCCCCTTCCGAGATCGCGCGTGCGCCACCTGCCCGCCGCCCTGTGCCTGCTCGCCTGCGCGTGCACGAGTTCGGTGCAGCATGACCTGCAGCACCGACTGCTCGCCGAGCGGCAGGCGCTCGAAGCGGCGCGGATCGCGCAGGAGCAGACGGAGGCAGCGTTGCGCGCCGCCGAGGCCGTGGTGAACCGGGCGCAGGTGCCCGCCGAAGTGTTCGACACCTTGGCCGAAGGCGTGCAGACCCTGCAGGCGGCGCTCGTGCGCCACATCGAGGGCGAGGAGTATCCCGAGATCGCCGGCATCGTCGAGGCCGCCCGCGACACCTTCTCCATGGCGCAGTCCATGGCGCGGCAGTGCGGCGCGAGCGAGCGCCCCGCCCTGGCCGGCCTGGCGCTGGCCGACACGCTCGACGGCTGGGCGGCGCTCGAAGAAGCGCAGCGCCTGCGAGGCTTCATCGCCGAGCGCGGGCTGGCGGCCGCCTTCGAGCCCGAGCTGGCGCGCCTGGACCGCGCGCTCGTGACGCTGCTGGCGAGCGCCGGCGGCGAAGGGCCCGTCGAGCACCTCGCGGCCGCGGCCCGCCTGCTCCTGCTCGTCGAGCGCGGGCAGGTGCAGCGCGCGCAGCCTGAGCTGGCCGAGGCGCTGGCGGCGGCGCGCGCCGCGGGACGCGACGACGAGCCGCTGCACGCGCTCGTGCGCACCCGCGCCGACCGCTTCGACGACCCGGCCGCGCTGGCCTCGGCGCTGGGCGGGGTCGACGAGCCGGGCGGCTCGCGGCTCGACGCCGCGACGCGCGGCTGGCTGCTGCAGCGCGCGGCTTGGGGCCGCCACGACGCCGGCGTGATCGACGAGGCCCTGGCGCTCTACGCGCAGGCGGCGGCCTCCTTCGCGCGGGCCGAGGGCGTCGACCCGCTGGCGAGCGAGTGGTCGATGCTCACGGCGCGGGCCGACTGCCTGTTCGCCATCGGCGAGATCCACAACGCGCGGGCGCTGGACGCCGTCGCCGCGTCGGCGCCGCGCGAGACGCTCGTCGCCGAACTCGCGGCCGCCGAGGCCGCGCTGGGAGAGGCGCTGGAGCTGCTGCCCGAGAACGAGCCGACTGCCGCCGCGCTCGCGCTCACCGGCGACATCTACTACCGCGCCGGCGACATGGAGGGCATCCGCGAGTTCTTCGGCCGCGTGGCGGCGCGCTTCGACGTGGCCGAGTGGTGGAACAACCACGCCTTCTTCTGCCGCGAGACGGGCCTCTACGAGCAGAGCTACGCGTCGTACCGGCGCTGCATCGCGCTGGCGCCCGACAACGCGCGCTGGCTCAACGACACGGGACTGATCCTGCTCTACCACCTCGACCGCGACCTCGACGAGGCGCAGGCGCTGTTCGAGCGCTCGGCCGAGCTGGCCGGCAAGGCGCTGGCGAACCCCTTCGCGTCGGACGAGGTGCGCGCCGACCACGTCTCGACCCTGGGCGACGCGCTGCTCAACCTCGCGCAGCTCCATGCGCGCGCCGGCGACCTGCCGCGCGCCGCCGGCTACGTCGACGAACTCATCGAGCTGTCTCCCGAGCGCCCCGACGCGCAGCTGCTCTCCGCCCAGATCCATCACGCGCTCTCGACGAGCGTGTCAGAGCCCCCCGAGGACGAACCATGATCACCGCGCTGCTCGCCTGCCTGCTCGCGCTCCCCGCCGTCGCCGAGCCCGCCGCCGCGCGCCGCCCCCTCGCCGAGGGCCGGCCGGCCGCGGCGCTGGCCCGGCTCGAGGCGCTGCTGGCGCAGGGCCCCGACGCGCGCGAGCCGCGCCTGCTGCTGGCGCAGGCGCAGCACGCGTCGGGCGATCCGCGCGCGGCGGTCGAGACGCTCGACCCGCTCACCGGCTCGGGCGAGGACGCCGAGGCGCTGCTTGCCTCGGGCCGCGCCTTCAAGGCCTGGGGCGAGCAGCTCGCCGCCAGCCGGCGCGGCGGCGACGACGCCGGCTTCGCCTTCGACGAGGCCCGCTCGATGCTCGAGCGCGCCGCGAAGGCCGGCGCGGCGGGGGCCGCCGTCGAGCTGGGCTACCTCGAGCTGTACGTCATGGGCGACCACGACGCGGCGCTGGCGCGCGCCCGGTCGCTGCTCGAGGCGAACAAGGACGACGGCGAGGCGCTGCTACTCAAGGGCTGCGCCGGGTTGTACGCGTCGATCGCGGCAGCCAACGAGAGCGAGGAGGCCGGCGCCGGCGCGCGCGCCGACGCCATCGCCGCGCTGCTCGCCGCCGACAAGGCGCTGCCCAAGACGCGCTACGAGCCCTGGGTGCAGCTCGCCTGGATCTACGAGGCCGACGGACAGGCCGAGAAGGCCGTCGAGGCCGCCGCGAAGATCCTCGACCGCTTCCCCGCGGGCGACTTCACGACGCTCTTCCATCTCGCGACGCGCTACGCCGCCGAGCGCAGCTACCCCGCCGCGGCGCGCGCGCTGGTCGAGATGCAGCAGCGCGACGCCAAGCAGCTCGAGCGCCTCGTCGCCTTCGCCGAGAACAGCGAGGCCGTCGCGGTGAGCCTGGCCTGGGCGGTCGAGCCGCTCGTGACCGGGCAGCGCGCCGAGCTGGCGCGCGACGTGCTGGCCTCGATCCTCGCCAGCCGCCCGAAGAACGCCGACGTCTGGAACAACTACGGCCTGCTGTGCCGCGACACGCGCCAGTACGAGAACTCCTACATGGCCTACTCCAAGGCCGTCGAGCTCGACCCGGGCAACCCGCGCTTCCTCAACGACGCGGCCGTGCTGCTGCACTACTACCTGCACCGCGACTACGACAAGGCCACCGACCTCTACGAGCAGGCCATCGAGAGCGCCGACACGCTGCTCGCCGACGAGGGCCTCGACGCCGCGACGCGCGCCGATCTCGCCGAGGCCCGCAAGGACGCCGCCAACAACCTCGCCAAGCTCGCCCGCGGCGAGTACGAGTGGAGCTGAGCGACCGCGCTCCGCCTACTTCTTCGCGTTCGGCGCGTAGGTCTCGAGCACCCAGGCCTTCCAGGCGTCCTCGAAGCCGATCATCGTGAGGCCCCAGGCCTCCTTGAGGAGGTCGCGCGTCGGGACCTCCATCTTGCACAGCTTGAGCGCGCGCCCGGTCGCGGCCTTGTCGCGCGCCTGCAGGAAGTCGACCCACGACCAGGCGAACTGGTGCTCCATCGCGGTGAGTGCGGTGGTCGGCTTGGTGATGACCTCGGGGAAGGACGGCACGGAGCCGGCCGAGACGGCCTTGTAGATGTTCTTGCGCCAGTCGTCGCTGCCCCAGCGCGAGGTCGTGCTCTGCTCGCGGAAGCAGTAGGTGCGCGCCTCGCCGTCGAGGTCGATCTCGAACCAGTGCGCGAGCCCCGCGTCGAGCCAGCCGTACTTGTCGTTGAGCCAGGGCGGCGAGAGCCCGAGCTGGCCCGGCTCGAACCAGTACGGGTCGTAGTAGATCGCGGTGAGCTGGTGGGTCATGTGGTGGATCTGGTGGCGCCACATGTCCTCGTCCTTGGGGATCTCGCCCTTGTCCCACCAGGTGACGATGGCCGACTCGTTCGTGGCGCCGCCCGCGCGCTTGACCGTCGGCAGGCCCTGCAGGCCCGTGTGCAGCGGCCCCGCCAGCCAGGCCTGCACCTGCTTCTCGAAGATCATGATCGTGTGCGTGCGCAGCATGTTGTCCTTGTCGCTGATGCCGAAGTCGCGCTGGAAGCGCTCGTAGAAGTCCTCCATGCGGCGCGCGTAGAGGTGGGCGGCCTCGTGCGTGCGGTAGTTCTTCTTGTCCTTGGTCGTGATCTTGGGGATGTCGAACACGATCCGGAAGTGCGTGGTCTCGACGTGCACCGGCGCGTTCTTGCCGACCTCGATCGCGGCGTCGATCTCGCGGCGCGTCGCGAGCCAGGCGTCCTTCTCGGCCACGAGGCGCGCGTATTCGGCGTCGGCCGCCGCCTTGAGCGAGGGCGTCTTGCAGCGCGCGCAGGGCTGCCAGTCCAGGCCGTGGTTGTCCGACGCGATGGCCTCGCTGCAGAACAGCACCTTCCAGTTGGCGCCGGCGTCGGCCTCGACGTCGAACTCCTTGCCCGTCTCGACGGCGAGCTTGCCGGTCGTGCTGCACCAGCCGCAGCGCGGCTCGCCGGGGGCCGGCTCGGGAGCGTCCTGCGCGGCGGCCGCCGACGGCCACGCGAGGCAGGCGGCGAGCAGGGCCGCGCCGGCGCGCAGCCGGCGCGCGCCGGGCGCCGAGGTCGTCGGGTCGTTCGTCATGAGCGCGGGCTCAACCGGAGGGCTGGATGATGAAGTCGGCGTGCGGCTGCACGACGGGCGTGCCGCCCATGGCCTGCACGGCGTCGTGCAGCTCCTGCAGGTGCTGGCGCCGCAACTGCGGCACGTGCTCGTCGGGCTGCACGCTCGTCCCGTAAGGGTAGGCCACGAACGGTACGGACGTCATCTCGACGTGGTTGCCGAAGATCCACACCAGCGGCTTGTCGGCGAGGAAGGCGAGCAGGCGCGCGATGCTGGCCTTGTACTTGGTGAAATTGCCCTGGCTCAGCGCCCCGTTGATGAACAGGAAGCCGGGGTAGAGCGTGTCGCCCGTGAACAGCATGGCCGTGTCGCGGTCGTAGACCGCGATGTGGCTGTTCTCGTGGCCGGGGATCGCCAGGATGTCGAGCACGCGCCCGCCGAGGTCGTAGGTGCGCGCGTCGTTGGGCCAGTCGGTGAAGCCGAAGAAGGCCGCCACCTGCGCCTGCGTCTTGCCGACGACGGTCGTGTTCGGCTGGCCGAGGAACTGCCCGTCGCCCGCGACGTGGTCGCCGTGCGCGTGCGTGTGGGCGACCGTGAGCGGCGGCACGGGCAGGCCCCGTCCCGCGGCCCAGTTCGCGACCAGGCCCTGCACCGTCGCGGCGATCGGGATGCCGCCCGCGCCCGTGTCGAGCAGCAGCGCCCGCTGGCTGCCGAGGAACAGGAACATGAACGGCCCCTCGAAGTTCACGCACTGCGACTGGCGCAGGATGTAGGTGTCGGCGTCGTAGGCGTGCACCTGGATGGCCGGGTCGGTGGCGCAGTTCACGCCGGAGATCCATTTGGCCGGCAGGCTGCCGGGCCCGGGCGGCGGCGGCGTCACGCCCAGCAGCGCGTTGCTCGCCGACCATCCGAAGGGCCCGGCCGCATCGGTGATCCACCACTGGGCGCGGATCTCGCTGCCCTCGGGCAGGCCCCAGGGCCAGGTGCCGCCGAGCGCCACCGCGCCGCTCGCGTCGGTCGGCGTGGGCAGCAGCAGCGTCGGCGTCGGCACCAGCAGGCCGCCCTTGAAGGGCGCGTTGGCCGCGCCCCCGCCCACGACGAGCAGGGCCGGCGCGGCCGCCAGCGCGTTGCTCAGCTCGAGCGTCAGCGCGCTGCCGCCGGCCAGCGTTCCCGTGCCGAGGGCGACGGGCGCGCCGTGCGCGCCGGCCAGCGCCGACCCGACGTCGCTCCAGGCTCCGTCGGTGCAGCCGCCGTCGGCCTCGCCGGTCGCGCGCGCCGCCGTCGCGAGCAGCAGCGCGCCCAGCGCCGCGCGCGGAAGGATCGACACCCGTCTCGTCATCGCAGGGCTCCCGCGCGCAGCCGCCGGCGCACGCGACCACTGTACCGCGTCCTCAGCGCGCGTTGCGCGGGGTCCTCAGCGCGCGATGCGCGGGGCCGAGCGCTCGCAGACCACGCGGCCGCCCTTGATCACGGTCGTCACGGGGTTCGGGCCGAGCTGGTAGCCGAGGAACAGGTGGTTGGGCACGTCGAGCAGCAGCAGGTCGGCGAGCGCGCCCGGCGCGATCACGCCCCGCGCGCCGGGCAGGCCCAGCGTCGCAGCGGCGTTGCGCGTGCCGGCCACGAGCGCCTGCGCGACCGTGAGCCCCAGCAGCGAACAGGAGAGCGCCACGATCGTGACCATCGAGGGGATCGGGCTCGTGCCGGGGTTGTAGTCGCTCGCGACCACGATCGGCAGACCGGCCTCGATCATGCGCCGCACCGGCGGCACGGCGCCGAGGCGCAGCGAGAAGATCGTGCCGGGCAGCAGCACCGGCGCGGTGCCCGCCGCGGCGAGCGCCTCGATGCCCGACTCGCGGATGCGCACGAGGTGGTCGGCCGTCCGCGCGCCCTCGCTCGCCGCCAGCCCGGCGGCGCCGGTGTCCTCGATCTCGTCGGCGTGCACGCGCAGCTCCAGGCCGGCCGCGCGCGCCCCCCGCAGCACCGCGCGCGCCTCGTCGACCGTGTACGCGCCGCGGTCGCAGAACACGTCGGCCGAGCGCGCCAGCCCGCGCCGTGCCGCCTCGGGCAGGATGCGCTCGGTCACGAGGCGGATGTAGCCCGGGCGGTCGTCCTTGAACTCGGGCGGCACCTGGTGCGCCGCGAGACAGGTCGGGTCGACGTCGATCGGGTGGCGCGCGCCGGCCTCGGCCAGCAGCTCGAGCGAGAGCAGCTCGCTGCGCTCGTCGAGGCCGTAGCCGCTCTTGGCCTCGATCGTCGTCGTGCCCCACGCGAGCATCGCGTCGAGACGCGCGAGCAGCTTCTCGAGCAGCGCCTCGCGCGGCGCGGCGCGCAGCGCGCGCACCGAACTGAAGATGCCGCCGCCCGCCGCCGTGATCTCGACGTAGCCGGCGCCGCGCGCGCGCTGGTCGAACTCGCCCTCGCGCGGGCCGTCGAAGACCGGGTGCGTGTGCGCGTCGACGAAGCCGGGCAGGATCGTGCCGCCCTGCGCCGAGAGCGTGCGCGGCGCGCTGAAGCGCGACTGCAGCTCGCGCTGCGGCCCGACGGCGACGATGCGCCCGCCGCGCACCGCGACGGCGCCGCCGGGCAGCACGTCCGCCGCGTCGAGCGCCGCGCGCCGCCGCGCCGGTGCGGGCGCCGAATCGTCCGGCGCGCGCTCGCGCAGGTCGGCCGCGAGCGTGACGACCTCGGCCGCGTCGACGAGCAGCAGGTCGACCTCGTCCTTCATGCGCGCTCCGTCCCGGAGGCGATTCCGCCGCGCAAACGGGCCCCGGGCGGCCCGTCGGCCGGGCACGGTCGCAGACTCCCGGCCCCCCCGTCTATACTCGCCGTCGCGCCCCCGGGAGGTTTCCGGTGCGCGACACGCGGCCCGTCCTCGCGGGGCCGCCGGACCCAAGACAGCTGCAAGCCCCCGCTTCCGTCGGCCCCGCCCTGGGGCTGCTCGACTCCACGCTCGGCGCGTGGTGGACCTTCGGCCTGGCGCTGCTGTCCGTCCTGTTCGCGGTGCTCGAACACGGCTGGCAGAAGCTCTCGCGCGCCCGCCTCGTGCAGGGCGGCGAGGGCCCCGCCTCGCGCGAGCGCCTGATGCGCATGATGGCGGAGGGCGAGCGCGCCGAGACGGCCCTCATCGTGCTGCGCGTCGCCGTGCAGATGGCGCTCGTCGTCGCGCTCGTGCTCTTCGCCCAGGCCCGCGTGCCGGGCTGGTGGCCGGGCCTCGCGCCCGACGGGCCGGTGCTGCTCGCGGGCCTCGCCGCCTTCCTGTGGATCACGCTGTTCTGCCGCGTGCTCCCGGCCGAGCTGCCGACCGCCGTGCACGAGGCGCTCGTGCGCGCCACCATGCCCAGCGTGATCCTCCTCGGGCGGCTGCTCTCGCCGCCGATCGAGGCCTTCCGCCGCGTGCTGCGCATCGCGACGGGCGCCACGCCGCAGGCCGAGGCCCAGCGCACGGCCGACGAGATCCTGGCCTCGGTCGAGGAGGGCGAGGCCGAGGGGCACCTCGGCGAGCACCAGGCCGACATGATCGAGCAGATCCTCTCGCTGCGCGACCTCGAGGTGCGGCGGCTCATGACGCCGCGCACCGACGTCGACGTCATCGACCAGGGCGCCAGCATCGGGCAGGCGCGCGAGGTCGCGCTCGCCACGGGCCGCTCGCGCTACCCGGTCGTCGACGGCGACGTCGACCACGTCGTGGGCGTCGTGCACGTCAAGGACCTGCTGCGCCTGCCGCGCGAGATGCCGCTCAAGGAGGTCATGCGCGAGGCCTGGTTCGTGCCCGAGAGCAAGTTCGCGACCGAGCTGCTGGGCGAGTTCCGCCGGCACCGCACGCACCTGGCGATCGTGCTCGACGAGTACGGCGGGACCGCCGGCGTGATCACCATCGAGGACGTGCTCGAGGAGATCGTCGGCGAGATCGACGACGAGTTCGACGGCGACGAGCGGCCGCTCGAGCTGAAGACGCTCGACGCGCGGCGCGCGGTCGCGCCAGGCCTGATGCGCATCGACGAGATCAACGACGCCATGTCGATCTCGCTGCCCGAGAACGACGACTACGAGACCATCGGCGGCTTCGTCTTCGCCACGCTCGGCCGGCTGCCGCAGGACGGCGAGCAGCTGCGCCACGAGAACCTGGTGCTCACCGTGCGCGGCGTCGTCGACCGCCGCGTCGAGAACGTCGAGATCGAGATCCTCGCGCCGGTCGGCTGAGCGTCGGCGCGCGCTCCCGCGCCGCTCAGAACTTCTCGCCGCCGCGCCTGCGCTGCGGGTCGGGGAAGTCGCGGTACAGCGCCGCGCGGAACTCGCGCACCGACTGGTTGACGGCCGCGTGCAGGTCTTCGACCGGCCCGGCGCGCACGGCGGCCGCCCCGAAGGCCGCGTCGAGCTGCGCCAGCCCCTTCACGTCGATGACGATGTGGAACTCGCCCAGCCCCGGCAGGCCGAAACCCAGCTTGCGCCGGCTGAGGCGGTGGCCCTCGATGAGCTGCTGCTCGCGCAGGCGCCCGAGGAAGGCCTCGACGCGGTCGCAGAACTCGGTGTCGCGCACGCCGGGCGCGAGGTCGAACCAGACGTGGTACTGGTCCACGGCCTCAGCCCTTGCGCGCGGCGGCGATCGCCGCCAGCTCGCGCAGGTCGGCCTCGATGCACTTGCGCATCATGCCGGCCATGAGCGGCGCGAACAGCGACATGAGCTTGGCGCCGAAGCTGACCGGCTCGCAGGAGAAGCTCATCGTGACCTGCGAGCCGGAACCCGCCGCCTCGACGCGGATCGTCGTGCGGTAGCGCGCGCCGTGCGAGGCAGCCGTCACGTCGTAGCCGCGCGGCGGGTCGAAGGCCACGATCTCCATCGTCTCGCTGGCCTCCTTCTTCATCATCAGGCGCGTCTCGCGCCAGCGCGTCCCCTGGCCGACGGGGCCCTGGGTCAGCATCTCGATGCGGGTGATGGCGCTGATGTTCTTCGCCGCGTTGGGGATGTCGCTCACCAGCGCGAAGGTCTCGCGCGGCGGGCTGACGAAGGGCACCGTGACGACGACGGGTTTCATCGGGAGGCTCTCCGCGGGCGAGGCCGCATTCTAGTCTTTGGCCGCCGGCCGCCGCTCACCAGACCCCGGGGATCAGGCGCCGCGTGCGCGCCATGTAGTCGCGGTACTCGTCGCCGAAGGTCTGCAGCATCATGCGCTCCTCGGCGCGCAGACGCAGGGCGAAGAGCAGGCCGAAACTCACCAGGCAGCTCGGGCCGGCCAGCAGGTTGGGCAGCGCGAGCGCCTGACCGAGCGAGTACAGCAGCAGGCCGAGATACATCGGGTGGCGCACGCGCCGGTAGATGCCGTGCGTGACGAGCCGGTGCCCCTCGCGCACCTGCAGCGTGATCGACCAGTTCGTGCCGAGATCGGCGTGCGAGCGATGGAAGACCCACAGGCCGCCGGCGAACAGCGCCGAGCCCGCGACGAGCCGGTCGAGACGTGGCGGGATCTCGGCGAAGTCGAAGGCGGAACTCGCCACCCAGATCAGCGGCACGAAGAAGGACAGCGCGACGAGCGAGAGCAGCGCGACCTCGAGCGACCCCTTGTGATCGGCCGCGACCTTGACGAAACGGCTGCGCTGCCCGTGCGGCGCGCGGATCGCGACCATCGCGACCGAGGCCGCGAGCACGACGGCCTTGGCGACCCAGGGGTTCACGTGCGCGCCGGGCCGGACGGCGGCACCACCGCGCCGATCATGTCGGACCGCCGCCTTGACCGTGGCGGCACGCCGCCGAGCGGCGCGACGGACGACTGGGCGCGTCGTGGCGGCATGGCGGGCGCTCCGGGGGTGCGCGGCGGATGCGACAGAGTGTCGCTCGTCCGCCGGATCCTTCGCATGGCGCGTGCGTGGCGGCGGCTCACCGCGGCGCGGATGCGGGGGGCGGCTCCTCGACCCAGCGCACCCCGTTCACGAAGACCTCGCCGTCGAGCTCCTCGATCTCGCAGGGGAACCAGCGGCCCGAGAAGCGCCGCCAGGTCTCGCGGTGCCGCCGGGTCGTGAGCACGGTGTCGACGCCCGCGCCGTCGCGCCGCAGCATCTCGCGCTCCCAGCGCTGGTCGGTCGACGCGATCGCCGTCTCGCCGCGCAGCTCGAGCGCGTCGAGCGAGACCGAAAGCGAGAGCGTCCGCGGGATGATGCTCCAGTCGCGCAGCACCTCGGCGCGCTGCTGCTCGCGCGTGATGACGGCGCCCGACGTGTCGCGGATCACGAACTCCGCCGGCAGTTCGGCCATGTAGGCCTCGATGTCCTGCTCGGCCGTGGCCCGCGCCGCGCGCTGCAGCGCGGCGTCGATCGCCGCCGCCGCCGTCGGCTCCGCGCCGGACAGCGCGCAGCGGAAGCCGAGGTGCGACAGGCCCGTGTCCCAGGCGGTGCCGCGCCGGGCGCTCGGGCGGTAGTTGAGGCAGTAGTTCTCGGCGCACAGGAAGGAGCCGCCCTTGGTCACGCGCTTGGCGGCCCAGGGCTCCTCGGGGTCGTGGCTCTGGCCGGGCCCCGTCGGGTTGCGCGCCGGGCTCGGCCCGGCGCGCGCGTGCGCGCGCGCGTCGTACCAGTCGGCGCACCACTCCCAGACGTTGCCGGCCATGTCGTGCAGGCCGTAGCCGTTGGGCGGAAAGCTCGCCACCGGCGCCGTGCGCGCAAAGCCGTCCTCGATCGTGTCGTGCTCGGGGAAGCGCCCCTGCCAGACGTTCGCCATGTGGCGGCCCTCGGGTCGCAGCGCGTCGCCCCACGCGTAGCGCCGGCCGACCAGACCGCCGCGCGCGGCGATCTCCCACTCGGCCTCGGTCGGCAGCCGCTTGCCGGCCCAGCGCGCGTACGCGACGGCATCGTCCCAGGCGATGTGCACGACGGGGTGCTGCTCGCGGCCCGCCACGCTGCTGCCCGGCCCCTCGGGATGGCGCCAGTCGGCGCCGGGCGTCCACACCCACCACGCGGAGGGATCGGCCGTGCCCGCCGGCGCGCGCGGCGGCACGAAGACCAGCGAGCCGGCGACGAGCAACTCGTCGGGCGGGCGGGCCGCGCCCGCGGGCAGCTGCTGCTTCAACTGCTCCCAGTCGGGGACGCGCTCGGCCAGCGTGCGGTAGCCGGTGGCTTCGACGAACGCGGCGAACTGCGCGTTGCTGACCTCGGTCGCGTCGATCCAGAACGCATCGACGACCACCGCGCGCGCCGGGCGCTCGGCGGGAGAGGCATCCTCCTCGTCGGTCCCCACCACGAACTCGCCGCCCGCGATCCACACCATGCCGTCGGTGGGCGCCGGCGCGTGCGGCGTGCAGGCCGCGCCGCCCAGCGCCGCGAGCAGCGCGAGCACGGATGCGCCCCTCATGCCGCCGACACCAGCGCCAGCAGCCCGAGCAGCGAGAAGTACCCGAGCGGGAAGATCCAGCGGCAGCGCCGGTCGATGAGATCGCCGCGCGTGCCCTGCCCGCGCTTGTCGCAGGCGCTCACGACGATGTTGATCACGACCGTGGCGCAGGTCGCCAGGAAACTGATGCCGAGGAAGCCGTGGATGAAGGTGCCGTACGACACGGACGGCAGCTCGTCGGCGACCAGCATCTGGTACGAGACCCCGGTCAGGATCCCGATGAACGACACGCTGATGCGGTCGCCGAGCGTCGAGCGGTCCATCCAGAACACGACGAAACTCAGCAGCACGATCAGGATCAGCGGGATGATGACCAGCCGCAGCACGTGGAAGGGCTGGCGGGCGACGTTCAGGACGAGCACGAAGTCCGACGCGAGGCCGCGCGCCCCGGCGTGCGGCGCGGCGCGCTCGACGACCTCGGCCGAGCCGCCCGTGACCGTCCACTTCGGGATGCGCACGCGCTCGTCGAGCTGCACCGGCGGCCGCTGTTCGTCGAGCCGCAGCACGACGGTGTCGCTGTCGAAGCCGAAGACCTCGAAGATCGCGCGCAGCCGGTGGCTGTCGAAGGGCATGCGCGACACGTCGAAGGGCGTCTCGATGGTCGCCGCGATCGTCTCGCTGAGCGTCGAGCTGCCGTCGGGCGCGATGCGCAGCACGACGCCGTCGCGCTGCGTCGCCCCGGTCTCGTTCACCAGCACGAGCTGCGGGTACCAGCCCGTCGCGAGCTCGTTGAACTGGTAGGCGCCCTGGAAGACCTTCTCGTCGACGCCGGCCGCGGCCGGGTCGAAGGCCTGGCGCGGGTCCTTCCAGCGCAGCGTGAGGACGCCGGCGAACTCCACCGTCTCGGCGGAGTCGTCGATCGCGTCGACGTCGTGCAGCGCGAAGCTGGCCTGCACGACGAGCGGCCGCTCGCCGGGCGGCGGCGCGAGCCGCGCCTCGTCGCCCGCCGCGGCCGCGGGCGCGACCATCGCCCACGCCGCGCCGAGCGCTCGGGCGGCCCGCCCCCATCGCTGCGCGACGCGTCGGAAGAGACTCACGCGCGCAGCGTGGCAAAGGAGGTTTCGCACGGCAAGATCGCCCGCGGCGCCGCCCTGCGGGGCCCCCCGGGACGAGCGCGCCTGGTGCGCGCCAGGTCGTCGCGGCAGGCGTCGCGAAGGGCGGGCGCGTCGGTGGCGACCGTTCTCAGCGCGCCGGTTCGCCCCCGCCCGCGACGAGACGCTCGAGCGCGCGGAACAGCGGCGGCAGCATCGCACGATCGGGGATCCGGTTCAGGAACAGATACGCCTCGCCGCCCGGCGGGTCGAACGCGCTGAACAGCTCGAAGCCGCGCATCGATCCGTCGAGCGCCGCCGTGGCGCCGCGGAACGGAGCGGCATGCGCGTCGTCGAGCACCTCGCCCGCGCGAAGGTACGTGTAGAAGCGCCGCAGGTCGCCGAGCGTGCCGTACATGCCGCCGCTGCCCTTGACCAGCCACGAGGTCGGCCCCCAGTTGGGCGGGATGTTGGGCAGCCCCACGAACTCCGGGCCGCCGCCCTCCGCGAAATCGCCGAGCGACAGGCCGCGCGTCTCGCCGTACTCGCCCGTCCGCGTCATGCCGGCCGGGTCGAAGAAGGTCTCGCGCAGAAAGCGCTCGTAGGTCGTTCCCGTCACGCGCTCGATGATCGCGGCCGCCAGACCGAAGGCCGCGTGCGAGTGCCGCCGCTCGGTGCCGGGCGGAAAGAGCAGCGGCGCGGCGAGCAGGCGCCGCTCGGCCGTCGCGCGATCGACCCAACCGAGGTCGGGGTCCCGATCGCTCTCGTCGTCGAAGAAGTCGGGCAGGCCCGAGCGGCCGCTGATCAGGTGGCGCACGGTCATCGCGCGCTTGTCGGCGGGCACGTCCTCGAAGAATGCGCCGATCGTGTCGTCGAGCGAGAGGCGGCCGCGCTGATCGAGCCACTGGACCGCCGCGATGGTGTAGTCGATCGGACGCGAGCCGGTGCAGAAGGCCGTGTCGAGCGCGTTCTCGACGCCGAGCGCCTCGTTCGCCGGCCCGAAGGCGCGCTCGAGCAGCACCTCGCCGCCGACCTGCACGCGGACGACGCCGGCCAGGCCCTCGGCCTGCAGGCGCTCGAAGGTCGCCGCGAGGTTCTCGCGCGTCAGGTCCAGCCGCGGCACGGGCGCCGCGAGGAACAGGTCGAAGATGCCTGCCGGGCCGAGCACGATGCGCACGCGCCGCTCGACCTCGCCGCTCGACAGCAACAGCGACACGCCGTCCTCCTCGGCCTCGACCGCGACGCCGTCGTCGAGGCCGTGGCACTCGCCGCGCAGCGCGCGCAGGCGCTCGATCAGCGCCGCACGGTCGGTGACGGCTCCGGGCGCCATGGCCTCGGCGAGAAAGGCCTCGAGGGCCTCGTCGCCGGTCGAAGCGATCAGGCGCTCGACCGCGCCCACCGCCGTGAGCACGTGCGGCGGCGGCCCGTCCTGCGCGCGCGTCGGGACCGCCAGCAGCGAGCACGCCAGGAGCAGGGCCGGCACGACCGGCGCGAGCGATGAGTTCACCGGGGGACCTCCGGAGGGAGAGCGGGAAGCATGCGGCGGATGCGCCGGCCGCGCGCAAGGATGCGCCGCGCGCGCCTTTCCGTCGCCGTCCACCGCGGTGCCGCTCAGAGCGAGAAGTACTCCTTCACGCCGGCCAGCGCGTTGCTCGTCGCGAGGGCCGCGAGGATCAACCCCATGACGCGGCTGACGACGCTCGCCCCGCCGTTGCCGAGGATCCGGTGGATCCGGCCGGACACGAGCAGCAGTCCGTACAGGACGGCCAGCACGAAGAGCATCGTCGCCGCGGTCTGCGCCTGCTCCCAGATGCTGAAGCGGGCGTTCTCGGTCAGCAGCACCGCCGCGAGCATCGCTCCCGGCCCCGCGATGGACGGAACGGCGAGCGGAAAGATCGCCGTCTCGTGACCGGCGGACGCGAGCCTCACCTCATGCTCGGGCTTGCTCTCGCCGAAGATCATCGAGAGCGCGAACAGGAACAGCACGATGCCCCCCGCGACCTGGAACGCGGCCAGCGGGATATCCATCGCCGCCAGGATGAGCTCGCCGGCCACGACGAAGAACAGCAGGATGGCCGCCGAGACGGCCGTCGCGATGAGCGCGATCCGTCGCCTCGTGCGCTCGTCGTGCTGCCGGGTCACCGCGATGAAGACCGGCACCGTCCCGATCGGGTCGATGACCGCGAAGAAGAAGATGAAGGTGGCGACGAAGTCGATCATGGGGAGACCCGCGACGGCTCACCTGCGAGAACGGCCCCGAGCGTACCGCGCGGCGGGTCGCCCGGTCGCCCCGCATCGATCGCATGCGTCTGCTCGCGATCCGTTCATGCCGCTCGGACCGCCCGCCCGAACCGGGCGTCTCAGTACCGCCGCGCGTCGTAGGCCCAGTGCAGCAGCGCCTGCCGCTGCCGGCGCCGGCAGGCGAAGTCGCCGCGCCGGCAGTTGTTCTTCACCTGGGTCACGTGCCGCTGCATCCCCCGCCAGCGGCGGATCTGCCGCGCGTCGTCCTCGCCGCGCCGCCCCAGCGTGTAGCGGCAGTACCACTGGAACCAGCCGCGCGGATCGTCCTCGTGGATCCAGCCCTTCGCCCGCCAGACCGAGAGCGGCTGCGAGGCGTTCACGCCGAAGAAGTTCAGCGCGGGATCGTGGCGCTCGGCGCAGAGCTTGGCCTTGCGGAACCACGCGGCCGGGAACTCCGCGGCGCAGTCGGTCATGTACTTGCCGCCGAACACGCCCAGCTCGAGCATCTCCCGCGGCGTGAGTTCGGGGCGGAAGTCCGGGTCGAAGTTCTTCCCCTCGGGCTCGCTCAGGACGTAGCTGTAGCCCTGCTGCATGCGGTCATGCACGACGACCCGGCGGCGCTTGGCCCGCATGCCACTCGACTCCGCGTGCTTCGTGACGCGCCCGGCCGGCGTCGGCCCGGTCAGCGCGACGCGCCCGTCAGCGCGCGCCAAGTGTCCCAATCCACGTCCCGCCCGGGAAAGGCCGCCGCCTTGAACGGCCAGGCCGTCGCGATCCACTCCCGGACCGCGGCGTGCAGCCGCTGCTCGAGCCCGCCGGCCAGCTCGCTCTGGCGGGCCCAGAGGTGGACCTCGGCGTCGTGCCCGCGCGCGCGCGTGGGTTCGATGTACACGCAGCCCAGCACCGTCGACTCCGCGAGGTTCACGACCGTGTAGGCGAACGAGCGCCGCGTCTGGAACTCCTTCTGGTGCCAGCCGAGATCGATCAGGTTCTGCTCGAGGGTCAGGCCCTCGGGCCAGGTGCCGCCGGGCCAGACCGACCGGCAGTGCGCGACGCTGGACATGACCGCGTCGTAGTCCTTGACCACGTCGTTCACGGTCAGCATCCGCAGGCGGAACTCCTCCGTCTCGAGCCGCTCGGGCACCTTGAACGCGGGCGGGACGAAGGGCGGATCGCGGGTCGCTGCGCTCATGCGTCCCCCCTCACCCGTGCGCCTTCCGCGTCTCCGCGATGGAGCCGACGACGAGCTGCTCGAGCACCGCCGCATCGAGGTCGGCGAGGCGTTTGAAGTACAGGCAGCACTTGCCCATCGTGTGCTGGCCGACCTTGCGCAGCAGCGACTTCTGCTTGGCGCCTTCGACGTCGAGGTAGACGACCAGTTGCCGGCCGCGGATGGCGAAACCCGCCAGCGGCGCCTCGCCGCTCCGTCCGCTCGCGTAGGTGTAGCGGTACGAGCCGTAGCCCACGATGCTCGGCCCCCACATGCGCGCCGGCTGGCCGGTGACGCGCTTGAGCATCGCCATCAGGTCCCGGCAGTCGGCGCGCTGCTGCTCGCTGGCGCGCGAGGCGATGTAGTCGGCCACGCTCGCGGCCGTCGGCTTGGTCTTGTTCTCCGCCATCCGTGTCCGTCCTCCGTGTCGCGCGGCGCGGCGCGCCGACGCTCAGCCTGCCACGTCCGCGCGGTACTCGTCGAGCACCGAGCGCAGCAGCGCGATGTCCGACGGAAAGCTCTCGGGCGGCAGCGGCCCGAAGGAGAAGCGGAACCACGACGCGTAGGGCGAGACGTAGGCCGGGTCCTTGGCGTGCGGCCGCCCCATGTCGCAGTCCTTGCCCTCGAGGATCGCGGCGCCGTGCCTGAACAGCCGCCGGTTCAGCTCGCCGGCGTTCAGTCCGTCGGGCAGCTTCATCCAGTGGTAGAAGCCGCCGTCGCCCGTGCGCACGTCGAGCCCCATGTCCGCGAAGGCCTCGCCGTAGCGCGCGCGCTGCATGCCGTAGTGCCGCGCCACCGCCTCGCGCGCCCGCGCGACGCGCTCGGGCCGCAGCAGCTCGACGGCGTAGAGCTGGCTGGGGTGGCTCACGCCGCCCATGCCGAAGCTCGAGAAGTTCGACAGCGTCTCGATGTTCCGCCGGCTGGCGATGATCCAGCCGATGCGGATGCCCGGGCACTGCAGGCCCTTGGTGCACGCGCCGGCCAGGAACACGTTGCTCTCGTCGAGGTCCTTCACGTAGCGGATGCCGCTGACGCCCTTGCTGGCGTGGAACATCTCGTAGGCCTCGTCGAGCAGGATGCCGTGGCCCGGCTGCTCGGCGAGCGCCATCAGTTCCTGCAGCTCGGCGCCCGCGCGCGTGTGTCCCGTCGGATTGCCCGGGTTGGAGATGATCGGCAGCAGGTGCGTCTTGGCGTTGAGGCCGCTGCGGTCGAAGTAGGCCGCGTTCGGCGGGTGAAAGCCGTTCTCCTCGGTGAAGGGCACGACGCGCCAGTGACTGTTCGTCTGCGTCAGGATGTCGAGATATGCCGGCCACTCGGCGTGCCCGATGCGCACCTCGACGTGACGCTTGAGAAACGCCAGCACCGTGAAGATGCCCGGTCGCCCGCCGGCGAAGACCATCACGTTCTCGGGCGCGAGACGCGACCCGTAGAAGTCGTTGTAGTGCGCGGCGATGGCCTCGCGCAGGGCCGGGTGTCCCCAGGCCTTGGGGTAGAAGCGGTCCTCGAACGTGACCTCGACCTTGTCGGGCAGCGGCGGTCCGCCCGGGAGCGGTGTCGTCAGGGGGAAGCCCTGCGACCACGGGTGCGTGCCGGGCGCTCCCATGAACTTTCCGAAGCTGTCGCGGAAGGCGTAGAGCGTCTCGTAGATACCCATCGGCGGGACGTCGTCCGACAGGAAGGAAGCGCGCTTCATGCAGGGACCGATCGGGAGGAGGGGGGCGGGCGGCACAAGGCTAACCGTTGGGCTCGGCGCCGACGCGCACCTATCGCGACAGCGTGACGTCGACATCGGCGTAGACTCCCGCGCGCAACTCCACGGACACGCTGCGCTCGGCATGCCCCGGCGCGCGCAGCACCAGCCGGTAGCGCCCCGGCTCGATCGGCATCGTCGACCGGTGGCTCCCGAGGGGCAGCAGGCTCGAGGTGCTCGCCCAGCGGTCGCTGCCGGGCTGCCAGCGCTCGGTTACGACCAGCACGAGGGTCACGCGGTGGCCCGCGTCGTCGTAGAACTCGTACTGGCCGGCGAGCGGCTCGCCGCGCTCGTCGCGCAGGTCGACGCGCACTCCCGCACCCTGCCGCAGCGTGATCGACCGCGTGGTCGACACGTCCGCCAGCAGCTCGACTTCGAACTCGGCGCAGAAGAACAGTCCGGGATGATTCGGGTCTTCGCCCGCGCACAGCCGGACGCGGTACGTCCCGGCGGGCACGCTCTCCACCCGCAGCCGGCCCTCCACGACGTCGACGCGCCGAGCGTCCGGGGGCGCGGCGTCCTGACCGACGCGCCACAGCAGGACCGTGAACACGTCGGGCAAGTCCGACGGCGGGTTCTCCAGGTCGATCACGAGCGTGGCCGCGTCTTCGGCTCGCAGCAGGACGACAGAGACCACGATCTGCCCACCCGGCGGCGGCGTCCGGAAGTCGAGCTCGACCGGTCGCCGACCGGGGAAGGTGGCCTCGCCCAGGATCCGCGTGTCGGGCGGAGCCTGCAGGACGAACGTCGGCTCGCTCCCCGCGAGCGGAATCTCCGTCGACCAGAACTCGGGGATGAAGACGTGCTCGTTGCCCGGGTGAAGCGAGCGGGTCCTCAGCACGAGGCGACCCTCGTCCGCCGCCTCGAGATCGCCTTGCAGCTCGAAGCGGACCGACGTCCAGGCGAAATCCAGAACGACGCCGTGCGCCGGGGCGCGCACGACCCGTTCGTCGGGGCCCTCCTCGCCGAGTGCGGGGTTGTCCCACCCGCTGGGCAGGAAGCGCGACCCGGCCAGCTCCACCACGCGCAGCCGGTAGTCGCGCGGCGCGAGCCCGCCGAACGCGAAGGCCCCGCTTTCGTCCACGGAGGATCTCTGGCCCGGAAGCTCGAAGCGGCCGTCCAGCCAGTCGAGCGTCACCGCCCGGGTGCCTGCGTTGAAGGTCCGTCGGCCGTCGATCCACGCGCGCAGGCCCTGCGCGACGTCGGCGGGTTCGGCGGCCCAGTAGACCCGGGGCTGCGTGAGGGAGAGGGTGGCGCCGGCCAGGGGCAGGCCGTGGCGCCGCACGTGGCCGGTGATCGCGTGTCCGGGCTCGAGCACGATCGTACCCACGTCGAGACGCGTGCCGACCCGCGCCTGCACGCGCAGCGTCGTCGGGCGTCGGCCCTCCTCGTGGCACGCCAGCAGATGGCGACCCGACGCGGGCACCCGCAGTTCGAAGCCGCCGTCCGCCGAGCACGCGACGGCGCGCCCCTCGCCTTCCACGGGAACGTCCGAGAGCGTCGAGCCGTCGGTGGTCGGCCGCGGCCAGGTCGGTTCGGCGAGCGGCAGGGCCCCCACCAGACCGTTCGCTGCCGCGCTGCCGTCCTCCCGCACCAGAAAGCCGTGCATCACGGCGGCGGGAATCAGGCGCACGCGAAGCACGTGCACGGTCAGGCCCGGTTCCGACGCGACGCCGCGGGAGAGCGCGACCTGCGCCGACGCGAGCAGGTGCGTCGGGTGGTCGACCTCGACGTGGAGTTCGTCGACGCGCGACGCTCCGTCGCGCTCCGCCGCGCGCTCGAGCAAAGTCCCCAGCTCGAACTCGCTCGTCGCTCCCGTGCACGGCCACGCGTCGCGCTCGTCCCCGCCCGTCACCGTGACCTTCGCCAGGCGCGCATCCTCCTCCTGGATTCCTTCGAGGATCACGCGCAGGACCTGCCTGTCCGCGTGCGCCGACGCGTCGACCGGCGGCTCGTGCACGACGACTCGCGGCGGTGCGGCTTCGGCCGACGGGAGCGTGAAGCCGGGGGAATCCGCGGGCGGCGCGTCGGCCGCTCGCGACTCGGCCGCCTCCATCGGCGCGGACTCGACGCGCTCCACGCGCATCACGAGCTGCACGGCCAGCACGGCGACGAGCGCGGCGACGAGGACGACGAGCGACACCCGGGTCCGGGTCCCCATCAGCCGCCTCGACCCGCGGCCGCACCGGTCATGTCGGCCTCACGGCCATCGACCCGCCTTCGCGCCGGTCCTCGACGCGGATCCACTCGCCGTTCAGCGCGGCCCAAGGTGGCGAGGAGCGCGCGCCCTGCCGCCGGTCGACCTCGCCTGCTCATGGGGCCGGGCGCCTCCGCGTTGCGACCGGCACAGCGTAGCGGAATCGTCGGCACACCCGTCGAGACGGGGATCGCCCCGGCGCCCGCTGTCCGTCGGCCTCGGCCTCGGCCGACCTACCGCTGCCACAGGCCGATCTGCACCTCGCCGAGCACGTAGATGGCCCAGGTGCCCGTGGCGCCCTGCTGCACGGGGCCGTAGGCGACCAGCGCGCCGGCCGCCTCGGCCTGCTCGAGGGTGCGCGCGATGTCCTCGACTTCCAGATAGGTGCGCACGATCGGCTGCTCGTGCTCGGCGAGCGGCGCGCGCACGCCGATCAGCAGGCCGTCCGGCGCCCGCGCGACGCGCGCCTGGCCGAGATCGGCCTGCTCGGGGCCGAAGCTCAGCCCGTGCGCGCGCTCGAGCGCCGCGCACTGTGCGGCGACGTCGCGGCACACGATCTCCAGGTAGTGCATGCGCATCGACGAGGCTCCCTGCGACTTCGAGGTCTCCGCCGAGCGGCAGCCGGCGAACAGCGCCATGGCGACGGCGAGGAGGACCTTGGACATGGAGCGCATTGTCATCGTGCGGCCTCCGCGTGTCGAGTTCGGGGCGGGACCAGGCTCGAGACGGGCGCGCGTGACCCTCGGCCTCAGCGCGCGCCGCCCTCCGGCGCCGTCGCGCGATCGACGCGCGCGGGATAGCCGGGAATGTTTCGTCCGAGGTGGATGTCGCGCCGCACGACCCAAGCTCCCGTGCCATCGAGCTCGGGGACCACGAGGCCGCTGCCTCCGCGGCCCAGGACGAGTTCGGCCCGCTTCTCCGGCGTGAGGCGCGGATCGTCCTCGAAGAGGACGTCGTCGACGTAGTACGTGCAGCGCCCGACCTCGATCACGTGCATGTGCACATGGGCCGGCAGATCGGAATCCGGGTAGCCCGCCGGGCGGATCGTGGCGAAGCCGTACCGACCTTCGGCGTCCGTGATGGCCCAGCCACGCAGGGCGCCGTGAGGAGCGGCGGCGAGGCCACGAGTGCGCTCGTCCGGCGGATAGATCCCGCGGCTGTCGGTGTGAAAGGCGTACACGATGACTCCGGCCGCCGGACCTCCGTCACGGTCCAGCACCGTACCCACGATGCGCAGGGCCTGCCCGGGTTCATCGCGGTCGCCGATCCGGGCGTGCGTCTCGAGCGTGGCCGGGAGCCCGTCGAAGACCGCCTCGCATCCTTCGCAGGGCAATCCGACGATCGGTTCACGCGCCCGGCCCTGCGCCCGAGACAAGGCCTGCTGCGGCGCACACCCGGCGCTGCCAAGCAGCACCAGCAGCACGCTGAACGCGGCCTGCCGACGCGCGCGGGGGTTCACCGTGTCGGCCCTCGTGGCATGCGACCGAATGCGCCGGCCGTCTGACGTGGTCCACGCCTGCCACCGTCCCGCGGACCGAGGACATGGAGCGTGGACGCGGGTGCGCGCAACGCCCAGGTGGGCGGCAAAGCCGACCGTCCGTTGCCGCGCCAGGTCAGGCAGTGTGCCATGGATGCCAGACCACGCTCGTGGCCGCTGCGCGAATCGCACTCGCCGGCAGCTCGAGCGCGCACGTGGATTCCGTGGAGACGTGCATTCCGGATGCCCCGACCGTGTACACGTAAGTGCGCGCCCAAGGCTGCCAGTGCTCCGCGACGATCGTGGGAGGCGGGAGTTCTGCAACGATGCGCAGAAACTCCGGCGGGCTGACGCGAACTCGAGTCGACGATGACGGCCCGCGACAGAGGAGCCAGCACACGGCAAGAGCAAGCAGCGCCTGAAGCATCTCCTACCTCCACATTGCCTGCCTGACGGCCAGGCGGTTCAGCGGCGGTGAAGTCCGTCCGCAGCATCGGCGTGTCCGTTCGCGCTTCACAGATGTGCCCTCACATCAGCAACGAAGCGGTCGAGCATGCGATTGTAGCAGTTGAGGACGTCGCCGATGACGAACCACTGCGAGCGCGTGGACAGCGAGAGCACCGTGACCTCGCCGGCGCGCACGACCTCAGCGCACATCGAGGTCGGCAACATCGCCCAATGATCTCGCACCGTGATCGCAAAGCGGGAGCCACCGGGTGCCTCTGCGACGCGGCGATAACACGACCGGCGGCGCGCAGCGGCCCTCACGGCTGCGACGACCCGCGAAGCGTCTTCGCCCAGGTACACGTGTCTCTCTCGCTGAACGGTCACACCCACCTGCCGACCAGGCGCTCAGCGGAGGGCGGCGAAGTCGGACGCCGGCTGAACCGGTCTGTTCGCTTGGACACGCACGCTTCAGCGTTCACTGCGGTTGCACTCGCATGTAGTGATGGGCATACCGCCCCACTGCGTAGTGGTACTGGTTGCTCCACGACAGCTCGCCGAACTCGCACTGGCTTGTGCCGCGCGCCGGCATGACCGTGAACTCTGCGTCGCGCTCCCCGATCGGCGCGCACACCCACACAAAGGCCTCTGGCGCTCCCGCCGCCCAGGCTTCGCGCAGCAAGCGATCGCGCACGGCCTGCTCGACCGCGCAACTGAATCGGACGACCACGAACGGCTCGTCCGTACCGGCGATGAGAAAGGCCAACTGAAGCTGCAGATCGACTTCGGCCACTGGGGTGCCCGACACACTGATGAGCAGGTTGCCTGAGGCTGCTGGCACCTCCTGCGGCGCCGCGGAACACGCTGCCAGCGCCAGAACACCAGCAAACCTGATCACGGATCGCATCGCTGCCGCGCCGACGCCCAAGCGCTCAGCGGAGGGCGGCGAAGTCGGCCGTCCGCTGCATCGGCGTGTCACTCCTCGCGCTTTGAGTTGCTGGAGACGACGCGCGTGGCGCTCAACACGAAGCCAGAACCAAGCGCGAGCGTGAGCGCCGTGAACAGCACGTCGCGAAGCAGTACGGACTCGATCTCGCTCCAGATGCCGATGAGCACGATGACAACCGATGCACTCACGGACACGAGCATCATGGGGTAGCACACTCGATCGATGCGGCGATGCGCAGACATGGGTTTCTCTCAAGAGTGAAAGTCGCCACGCTCCGACGTCATACCACCCGGACCTGTTCCCGCTCCGCGCATGACGAACGACAAGGCGCTCAGCGGCGGGCTGTCCGGCCGGGCACAGGCACGGCTCACCGCCCCCCATGGAAACGGGCGTCGCCATTGCTGTCGTCGATGTAGACACCGAAGTGATCGCCTGTGGTGTTCCTGGTGCCCTGGAAGAGCACTGCCCAAGTGCCCTGCCTGTAGTGAACCATTGTCGTGTAGAAGTGAGCCAGGTTGATGCCCTTGGCTGTTGCCACGTCGGAGGCGACTTGAACAGCCTCTTGAATGGAAAGCCGGGGACGCTCGGGTAGCTGCACCGCAGTCGAAGACGCGACCTCTGGCGACGCAGCACACCCTGCGATCACAAGCGCGAGGGCAAAGGCTGCCGACCAATTTGACTGGCGCATGCTCATGCTCCGGGCCGCCTAACGACTTGCCGTTCAGCCGCGGGCCGCCTCTCAGCGAAAGGGCGGCGTGCGCTGACGGACGTGGCGGCCCGTCGGTTGCAACGGCCTGTTAGACGGCGCGCGTGACGGAGCGTGGACTGCTCAGTAGGCATGGAACACCTCCAGCGTCAGGGCCAGCATGGCCGTCGAGTAGACGCGCCCGCCCGTCGCGCCCCATGGATCGCCTTGCGGGTCCCAGCTGCCCTTCGCGTCGCCCTGCCTGCGCTGATGCGCCGTGATGCTTGCTTTGACAGCAGGCGCCCAGGCGTCCCACGCGCTGCCTCCGTGTTGGTAAAGCGCATACGTGCCGAAGTACCAGAAATGGAAGTCGCGGCGACCGGATCGGTCGTCGTCCCAGACCGGAGGCAGCGCCGCGATGACCCGCACGCCCTTCTCAACCATGTCGCGGTTGCCGGGGGCGGCGAGCTCGGGGTCGGCGAAGATCCTGCAAAGCACCGCTGCGGCAGTCGTGGCCTCGCTCAGTCCGTCGGGCCATCGCTCGGCCATCTCGCCCTGTTCCCGATACGGCCTTCCGCCCCGGGTGTCGTAGCCAGTGATGCCGGACTCGGGATCGGTCATCTCGTCGAGGTATGCCATCGCGTCCGCAAGCGCCGCCTCGTCGAAGGGCAGCGCGTACTCGCGCGCAAGCGTGATGGCTAGGACGGCCCAAGCGGTGACCGAGGTGTCGTTGATCTGCCCCGGAGCCTCCTGCGGGATGGGGGGCGCGTAGCGCCATGCACCGCCCGGTCTGCGGATCGCGTAGACGTACTCCAGGGCCTTTCTCGCCGACGCCTCGTACCTCGCCGACTTGGTGAGCGCGTAGCTCTCCGCCATCGCGAGGGTCGCGATCATGTGGTCGTACGTGGACCGCTCGTTGCCCGCGGTGCCAAAGTTGCCGTTCGGCGCCTGCACGTCCACCAGGTACTCGAGCCCAGCCTCGACGGTCTTGCGGTATTCACCCTCGGTATGCGTCTGGCCCGCTCCGAGGAAGGCCAGGAGAGCGAGCGCCGTGACGCCCACGTCATGCTGCGGGTTGCCAGCTCCGTCACAGCTCGACCTCTCACTGATCTTCCCGCACTGCGAATGGAAGCCTGCTGCCGACCAGTGACCGCTCTCAACGTCTTGGTGCGCGGCTAGCCACGCCAGGGCATCGACCACGCACGTGCGGGCAAGTGAGGGCGTCCTCGCGGCACGTTGGGAGCCCGCGCCTCCCGTGAGCGGCATGCCCACGGCCTCCGTGGAGGGCTGGGAAGCTTCATCCTCCACATCGGTCGCCACGCACGCGCCGAGGCCGAGGGCCGCGACGCCGACCAGCACCGTGAGCAATCGTCGCGACAGTGCGCAGATCATCGCGGACCCGCGGCAGGCATCGAGGAGTCGCGAAGGTGAAGGGCCACGGGTCCGTACTGTGCCGGAGTACCTCATCTCCAAGGCCGTCTAACGACAAGGCGATCAGCGGCGGCCGAAGGCCGTCCGCTGCATCGGCAGGTTAGGCAGCGAATCATTGGCTTGGCCGCTCGCCTGTTGATGCAGCAACGTACTTGCGACTGCGCGACCACAGCGCCAGAGCATCGGCTAGCGCGATTGCACCCAGCACGCGCAGGACAAGTACGCCGACTGACTCGGAAGGGCCAGTGACGAACACTGCTACACCCAAGATGAAGCACGCCAACCACACACGGGCGCTCAGTTGCTTCAGTTGCGGCGTGCCGTCTTCTGCGGCCGTGGCGCGAATGACCAACCAGAGAGCGAAGACAAACAGAGCGACAAAGACAAGCTCGACAGCTTGGTGCAGCGCTGGCACCTCGGACAGAATGGTGACGCAAATGGCCACCAGCACTGCGATCGAGGTGCGCCGCTCATACTCCATCACAGACTCTCGCTCGCTGCCTAACGACAAGGCGATCAGCGGCGGCCGAAGGCCGTCCGCTGCATCGGCAGGTTAGGCAGCGAATCATTGGCTTGGCCGCTCGCCTGTTGATGCAGCAACGTACTTGCGACTGCGCGACCACAGCGCCAGAGCATCGGCTAGCGCGATTGCACCCAGCACGCGCAGGACAAGTACGCCGACTGACTCGGAAGGGCCAGTGACGAACACTGCTACACCCAAGATGAAGCACGCCAACCACACACGGGCGCTCAGTTGCTTCAGTTGCGGCGTGCCGTCTTCTGCGGCCGTGGCGCGAATGACCAACCAGAGAGCGAAGACAAACAGAGCGACAAAGACAAGCTCGACAGCTTGGTGCAGCGCTGGCACCTCGGACAGAATGGTGACGCAAATGGCCACCAGCACTGCGATCGAGGTGCGCCGCTCATACTCCATCACAGACTCTCGCTCGCTGCCTAACGACCCAGCTGCTCAGCTGCGGGCGCGTCAGCGCCCGTCTGCTGCAGCAGCTTGTTAGGCGGCTTGTCATGCGTGATAGATGAACTGGCGGACAACGACGTTCCATCCGCTTGAGTCGAGGGCAAGCACATACGTTGTTGACGTAGAGTGCATTGACCAGGGAATGTTCAAGAATACGACCGCCAAGGACCCATCTGGAGAGTATCCCGGTGGCCACGCCCGTATCGGGCGGTCCGCAAACCTGTGCACTCCTGTGCTGGTCAGATCAGACTCGCTAACCATTGTGACCCTTGGATCCGTGCTGACGAAGTTGCTGAACCCTGCGGCAGCCCTCGCGACGAGATCATCTGCCGCGGCACGAAGGGCCGCATCGGAGGTCGTGGGCAGAGCCGACCACGCGTCAGAGTGATGTCTCAAGTACAGGTGGAATACCTTGAAGGTCCGCGAGAGGGAGGATGACGCAACAGACAGCGTCTCGGGCGGTGCGCCACGGATGCTGACCGGTGTCTTGCCGGACTCGGCGGAGAGCAAATCCCTGAGGACCCGATCAAGAACGAGTTGATCACGCTCGGTCAGGCCTGGGGCTGCTGTTGGCGTGACTGCGGACTCGTCCGGCGTTGGCGTCGCTGTGGATATCAACTGTTGTGGCGACTGCGCGCAACCCTGCGATGTCAGCATTAGCAGCCACGACCCGATCAGCACATGCCGCATGTTCACAGTGTTGCCCGCCTAACGCCTCTGCCGCTCAACTGCCGGCCGCAGCCAGTTGCGGCTCGAGTAAGCAGCCGCAGCGTGCGGCCGGCCTGCTGCAGCGGCAGGTTAGGCAGCAGAATCACGAGTCTCGTGTTTCCTCATCGCCGTGCCCAACTGCCTGAGAACTCACCGACCCCGTGTTCCCGGCAGACGCCAAGGGGAACGGCCCGTAGGCTCGGGGCCTCTGGATCCTACTGCATTCCTCCGGACCGAAACCGACGTCCAGGTATGCCGTGACCCATGCACCACTCGGAACGTGCTCCTCAGGAATGAATATGTACCGCGCACCATTCTCACTCAGGTAGCTCGGGTGAGATGCCTCGACCTCGAGGCCATCTCGGGCGCTGACAAGGGTGATGTATACGTCATTCCCCACCCAGCGGACATTTGCACCCGCGCAGTGGATGCCTGGCGCAATGTCGGGGGCAAGTCGTAACCGCATGCCATCATCGAAGATGCTAAACGTCTCGACCCGCGGGCCGTCGATCACGCGGAACGCGCTCTTGCAGCCAGGGGCGCCTAACATCAGCGCGGTCGCGATGAGCACAGGGACAACTTGCGTATTCATGAGTTGCAACCAATGGGGGAATCGTATTGATGCCTGCCTAACGACTAGGCGATCAGCGGCGGCCGAAGGCTGTCCGCTGCATCGGCTTGTTAGGCCGCGGTCAGTCGCTAGGTGGTGTTGCATTCTGCACCGCACTTTCGATCGCGCGAACTACGTTCGAGAACTGCGATGGCTCGCGCGCTGACTCAAACGAATGATGTTCAACAGTACATGTGGCACCGGAGTCGTATGTGACTGTTACGACGGCAAATAGGGTATGGCTTCCGCCTGCCAAGACGGTTGTACCAGGACGTCGAAAAAGCCGCGACTCCAGAACGCACTGACGAATGCGCTGCCACTCGAGTTCTGAAGTCGCGTAGACAGCGGACTGACGCGTGGACTCCTGCATGACCCCGCGATCCATTCCGTGCGAGTCAACTGTACCGTCGCTCGCGATGACCGTCTCGATTACCTGAGGCGTGACACTCACGTTGCGAATGTAGCTACCCGTGTAGGTGACGTAGCCGGTGCTTAGCACAATGCGCGTTACCATACACGTATCAGCGACTGCAGCAGGCACCCTGGCAGTGGCAACAGATGTGGACGTGCAGCCGGTGAGTATGAGGCTCGCCACAATGTGCAAGACCTGTTCAGTCATGAAGCATCTCTCGCCCGCCTAACGCCCAGGCAATCAGCGGCGGCCGAAGGCCGTCCGCTGCATTGGCTTGTTAGGCTGCGACTAGCTGCGCTCATAGGCCACCCAGTACTTCTCGGCGGTGTCGATCTCGAGCAGGAGCACATCGGGGGCTTGCGCGCTGCCGGAGCGCAGGCTGACAAACCCACCATCGGAGTCGCCGAATGGACTGCCGGTCATGCCCTCGCTGAGCAACAGCAAGTACGCACGAGCGCCATACGAGCCCAGGAAGAAGCGATGTGGTTTGTTGCCACCACCCATGTGACCACAGCACACGATCTGCAGCCCGGCCAGTTGTTCGGGTGGCACCCCCTCGGTGGCCCGGGGGTCGATCGTGAAGGTGACAGAGTGCTCGGGCATCTCAGGGACGCTCTTGCCCGGAGCATGCGCTGCTGTAACTGCCGTGCTCGTAGACCAGGTGCCTTCGATGACACGACCAATGACGGCCGCATTGGACTCGGGCTCTCGGGCGGCACAGGCGCTCGCCGCCACAAGAAGCAGCGCACATACTGCCACACTCGCGACGAGGGCTCGCAGCCTAACGCCCAGGCGCTCAGCGGCGGGCCGCGAAGCGGACCGTCCGCTGCAGCGGCTTGTTAGGCGGACGATTGTTCGCACTCGCTGCTTCGGATCAGGCATCGGGGAGCAACATGAAGAAGGCATTGTGGATGGAGTGCGCCAGCGCGACGAGCAGGAACCCGCGGCCCACTGGCGGCGACCTGAGAACATACGCATAGGCGAGGACGACACCACCTGCCGCCGCCACTATGATTGAGGACGGCGAGGAATAGTGAGCCACCCCGAAGACCGTACCAGCGAGAAGCACCTTCAGGACAGCGTGCTCCCTAACGACTGGCACCCGCCGAAGAAGCCCGATGGCACCCACCTGGAAGATAAGCGTCTCGATGGCGGGTAGCAGCACAACGACAGCAACCACCGCACCGAATGTGATGGCGTCCTCCGCGGATGGCTCGGCGGAAGCGCCGGCGAGCCAATCTGCAAAGACAGCAATTGGCGCCATCGCCACCTTTGAAGCAATGAGGGCTAGTACCACGACTGCGATGAACGGCCCGGAGCGCAAAGCTGCGAGGCGGTGGTGAAGCACCTGTAGCCAGCCACTTGCCGCTACAGCGAGCATGCGTTCCGCCTAACGCCCAGGCGCTCAGCGGCGGGCCGCGAAGCGGACCGTCCGCTGCAGCGGCAGGTTAGCTGGCCCCCAAGCAGCATGGTGCTCACGGCGCCTCAACCCTATGCATGACTGAATACCCCCACGGTGGCTCGGGATCACCTTCACCGGCTGAACCGGGGAGGCGAATGAACAGCCGGCCCTCGTACTCCAGTACTTCAGTTCGGGTGATCAGTACCGTGCAGTCTTCGGACTTGTAGTCAGCGTTCAGCTCCAGCAGTCCGTTGGCGACGTGCCAAGTTCCAGTTGCCCACTTGGCGGGTGATGTGCACCCCTCGACTCGCCACAGGAAGCGCCCCGATGGCTCAAGGTCCAAGTGGTAGCTGACGAAAGCCCTCTCGCCACTGAAGTGCCCGGCGAGACGCCTATGTATTGCGTCAGCGGCCAGCAGGCTGGGCGATTCAGGCGCGGCCACGTGCTGCTGTACACAACCGCTGGAAAGAGCGCATAGCAGAAACGTGTTGAGAACAGGCAACGCTGACTTCTGGGCCCAGCTAACGACTCGGCCGTTCAGCAGTCCGGCCGCGCGCAGTTGCGTCGCGCGTTCACCGACGTCACCTGCGGCCGGTCTGCTGCAACGGCGGGTTAGCCAGCATTTGGCCTTGGTGGATCCTGACGATTCCAAGCTTGCGGGTTGCCGGTGCTGGAGAACCCCAGGACGACAGCGATGCCCGCACCGATGATGGCTGTGACCCAGACGAACATCGGATCGCCTGAGCCACCGCAGATACCGAGATTGGATAGAACCAGAAGGACGGTGCCGAGCACCGCCCCGGAGATTCCGCCTACCACACAACGTCCCGCAACGCGTGCCAGTGACATAGCGATGCTCTCGAATGATTGTCTGGCTAACGCCCGGGCGATCAGCGGCGGGCGGCGAAGCCGACCGTCCGCTGCATCGGCAGGTTAGGCGCCCGACTCTGCCGCTCACGATTACGCCCACCTCTGAGAGACCCGTGCAATGGACCAGTTGCCGGCGTGTTGATGCAAGAGCACGTAGTACGCGACTTGGACGTTCTCGGAGCGAAGCAACTCTACGTAAACGAGAGCCTGGCGCCGATCGACGCTGTAACCAATGCCCGACACACGCATGAGCCCTGCAGCCTGTGGAAATGCGTGCTCGAAGGCTTGCCACCATCGCTGCTGCCCCAAGGCCAAACTGTGTTCCGGCGAAAGTAGCCTAACGCGAGGCGCGGACGAGCTGACTGCGAACAGCCCGGAGTGAAGCTGCTGTACCTGAGCCTGCGCCGTCACGAACTCAGTGAGCGTACTGAGCTCAAGCTCGCGAAGGTCATGAGCCAGGCTCGAGTACGCAGGCGTGTCCGCGGCGACCACCGCGGGATACTCAAGCGGGCGCGCTTCAACGACGCAGTACTCAGCGGGCGCATTCTGCCAGAGCACCCAGTTGCCCATCTGGAACTCTGCCAAGGCACTGTAAATTAGTGCATCGTCGTTGGCTGAAGGCGCGCTTGGCGTGTCAGCCGGGGTTGCACACCCGAAGGTGGCGAGCAGGAGCCAGCCAACCGTTCGCACAACACATGATGCGCGGTTTGTGCGCCTAACGCCCAGGCAATCAGCGGCGGCCGAAGGCCGTCCGCTGCATTGGCCGGTTAGGCACCGTGGGCTCGAAGTCATGGAATCACGACGTCCGGGCTGCTCACCAAGAACGTGGGGCTGCTGAAGGATGCCTCGGCGTACAGCTGCAACTCGACGCGGATAGACCCGCCCGCGTCACTGGCTGACGCGTTCGCCTTAAACAACAGTGAGTCACCAGGCTGCAGTTGCGCGAAGTGCGCCCACGTTAGGCAGGGGTAGAAGGTCTCGTCTGTCCACTCGACGTTGCCGGGCGAACACACCCACGTGCGGAACCAAGGGTGTTCGGGCATGTACGCGTAGTACCAGATGGGCTCCGCAGATGTGTTGGTGAACCGACCAGTGAATAGAGCAGATTCGTAGATGTCGAACGGGGGCGGCAGGGTGGAGTTGATCGTCACCTTGCGCTTGCCCTCATTGAGGGTGATGACAGCAGGCGCAGCGGGAACAGGAGCAGCGAGACTGGATGTCGGCGTGTCGTCGTCGGTGGAGAGGCTGCGGGACTGAGGCACATTGCAAGCGAGAGCGGCTAGCGGTAACAGCGCGGCCACGGTTGCAAACGAGAAATGCGCAATTGGCCGGCAATGATTCGCGTGCCTAACGACCAGGCGTTCAGCCGCGGCGCGAAGCGCCGTCGGCTGCAACGGCAGGTTAGAAATGCTGCCCACCAGCGTGCCAGCCCATGCGCGTGACGAGCGGCAGCCGCGGTGCCGCCGCAGACCACCAAGTGGCACGCCCTCTTCTGTGCCGGCACTTCGCCGAGACAGCCAGCCAGCGCGCGGCGCCAGTGCCCGCCAGGCAGCCGGACGAGTTGCCGCGCCGCGGCGAACAGGAGCGGCAAGGGACGACGCCGAGCGGACACGCCGAGCCGCAACGGAAGCGGCATGCGGCGCCAACGAGGCTGACGTGCAGGTCCGAACGCGCTCAGTGCTCGAACGCGCAGAGTCGTGCATGGCGACGTGATGTGCAGCCGACGCGGCCGTGCACAACACGCGCTCGTTTGCGACTCGCGCCACGCTACCCCCTTACCCTCTCAGGCTTTCTAACGACCAGGCATTCAGCCGCGGCGCGCAGCGCCGTCGGCTGCAATGGCTTGTTAGCGATCGTCATATTGCTTCGCCTGCCACTCAAGTTCGGCGCGGGTGCACTGTTCGCACCGCCTTACTCGCATGCTGGTGGGTCCGCTGCCACCACAGCCGCCAGTTGCCTTGGAGCATGCATAGGGAAACGTACTTGTCTTGGCTGCCTCGTACGCCGCCGAAGCAAAGTAGCCAAACCCGTAGATGACCGCGACGGTCGCCTCTGTAAGGGGCGCGCCGTGGACGTCGCATGTCTCGACACCGACGAACTGTGCACGTCCGACTGGTACCCCGATCGTTCCGAGTTCTGCGAGGGTCGCCGGGAAGGGCTGTTGCGGTGCCTGGGCGTACTTGCCACACGAGGGCAGCGACAAACCAGCCGCGACGGTTGCGATCGCCAGGAGCTGAGCAGAGCTACGCATCGCTAACGACTAGGCGATCAGCGGCGGCCGAAGGCCGTCCGCTGCATCGGCGTGTTAGCTGGGAGCATCTCATGCCTTGTTCTCAGCACTTGAAGGCGGAAGCGCGAGTGGAACAACGAACTGCAGGCGACTTAGTGCCTCTTGCGACTTGTTCGACTGCCCTTGAGAGCCGAGGGCTAGCGCACCGACTACAACGCCGATGCCGCCTCGCGTGCCGGTACCTTCGGTCGCAGTTACGGCGATATCGAAGCTCACCATGAACACGCGTCGGCCATCACCAGTTCTGCCAAAGTACTGGGCGTCGCCAGATCGGATATGCGGGTCAGGCGTGTAGGGGTTTACCTCTGCATTTACATCGACAACTCGGCGTTGCGCTTCTGCGACGCCAGCAGCGATGTGAACAAGCGATTCAGCAACAAAGTCCTTCAGCTCCACCCGCAATCCCCTCTCCAGCTAACGACAAGGCGATCAGCGGCGGCCGAAGGCCGTCCGCTGCATAGGCAGGTTAGGCACCAGCCATTCACTTCTTGGTGCTCGTGATGACCAAGTCGCTGGCTGTGTTGACGAGCCCCCACGTAAGCCCTTCTCTTGGCTGCACGGTGGCATGCCACGTGCCCGAGCCGGCGCCAAAGGGCCAAGAGGTGTTGACGCTCGGATTCGCGGTGCCCACTGACAAGATGCGGTCTTCACTGCGACCATCGCCAACTTGGGACAGCGTGACGATCCGCACCAGGTAACCGTCACGATCTGCGACGACCTGGGAAACGGTAGCCGAGAGCGTTACGTCGTTTTGATGCACCTGGAGTTGCACCGGCCCGTAGCCGGGCTGACCGGGTTCAGGCCAAGCTGCCGGTGCGGCTTGGTGTGCCGCAAAGGCCAAGCAAGCAACCGCAAGAGCGGCGACCAACAGGCTAGTGGACTTACCCATCGTGATGATCTCCTCCTGACTGCTTTCCTGTGTGCCTAACGCCCATGGCCTTCAGCCGCGGCGCGAAGCGCCGTCGGCTGCAAGGGCT
>CAZBBB010000022.1:0-39654 GCA_964490005.1 uncultured Phycisphaerales bacterium
GTCGTGCCGGGCACGACCGAGCCGGTCGGCGACGACGCCACGCTGCGGGGCGAGGCGCGCCGCATCGGCTACCCGGTGATGATCAAGGCCAGCGCGGGCGGCGGCGGCAAGGGCATCCGCATCGTGCGCGACGAGCAGGAGCTGGTCGCGGCCGCCCGGCGCGCGCGCAGCGAGGCCAGCAGCAGCTTCGCCGACGATCGCGTCTACCTCGAGAAGTACCTCGAGGAGCCGCGCCACATCGAGGTGCAGGTCTTCGGCGACGTGCACGGGAACGTCGTGCATCTCGGCGAGCGCGAGTGCTCGATGCAGCGCCGCCACCAGAAGGTCGTCGAGGAGCGCCCCTCGCCGCTGCTCGACGAGGCGCTGCGCGAGAAGATGGGCGCCGCCGCCGTGAAGGCCGCCGCCGCGATCGGCTACGTGAACGCCGGCACGATCGAGTTCCTTGTCGACAAGCACAAGGACTTCTACATGCTCGAGATGAACACGCGCCTGCAGGTCGAGCATCCCGTCACCGAACTGACCTGCGGACTCGATCTCGTGCGCTGGCAACTGCTCGTCGCGCAGGGCGAGCGCCTGCCGCTGCTGCAGGACGAGATCGTGCACCAGGGGCACGCCATCGAGGTGCGCCTGTACGCCGAGGATGCCGACCACGGCTTCCTGCCGGCCTCCGGTCGCGTCGAGCGGCTCGAGCTGCCCGGCGGCCCGGGCGTGCGCGTCGAGAGCGGCCTGTACGAGGGTTGCGAGATCGGCCCGTACTACGACCCGATGCTGGCGAAGATCTGCGTGCAGGCCGCCACGCGCGAGCTGGCGATCGCGCGCATGGCCCGCGCGCTCTCCGAGCTGACCGTCACCGGCGTCGTGACCAACCTGCCCTTCCTGCGGCGCGCGATCGACAGCGAGCCCTTCCGGTCGGGGCGCTACGACACGAGCACGATCGAGGCGCGGCCCGAGCTGTTCGCGCCGCGTCTCGACGAGGCCCGCCGCCTCAACGTCGCGCTCGTCGCGGCGACGATGGCGCACGTGCTGCGCCGCCGCCGCGGCTTTGCCGACCCGGCGGCGGCCGCCGCCCCCGGCGCGGACGGCGCGGCGGCGCCGCGGCGCTCGGCCTGGCGCGACGCGTTTCGCCCGGGGGCCGGCGCGTGAACTACCACGTGCTCATCGACGGCGAGCACCTCGAGGTGCGCCTCGAGCGCGACGCGGGCGGCTACCGCCTGCACGTCGGCGAGCGCAGCTTCCACATGGACGTCGGCACGCTCGCCGACGGCCGGGCCTACTCGCTGCTGCTCGACGGCCGCTCGGTCGACGTCGCCGTCGAGGAGGGCCGCGAGCAGAAGCTCGATCTGCTCATCGGCGGCCGGCGCTACGCGACCGAGGTGCTCGGCGAGCGCGAATGGAAGGCGCGGTCGATCCAGGGCGAGGCGCCCGAGGGCGAGCGGATCGTGCGCGCCGCGATGACCGGCATCGTGCGCGACGTGCTCGTGGCGGCCGGCGAGGCCGTCGCGCGCGGCCAGACGCTGCTGATCCTCGAGGCGATGAAGATGGAGAACGAGGTCAAGGCGCAGGTCGAGGGCACGGTGGCGCGCGTGGCCGTGAGCGCCGGCAGCACCGTGACGATCGGCGACGTCGTCGTGGAGATCGAGTGAGCCAGGGCCGGCGGCGGCGCGCGCTGGCGACGGCGGCGCTCGTGCTGCTCTGCGCCGCGCCGCACGTGCTGCGCCTGCTCGGGCCGACCGCGGCGCTGACCGACGGCTTCTACGCGCACGGCGCCTTCATGCTCGGTCGCGGCGCCGAACCCTATCTCGACTTCGTGCTGCCGGCCTTCCCGCTGCTCGAGCAGACCCTCGACGTGGTGTTCCGGCTCTTCGGGGCGAGCGTGTTCGTCGTGGAGCTCGCCTCGCGCGTCGTCGCGGCCGGCACGGCCGTGGCGCTGTACCTGCTCGGCCGGCGCCTCGGCGGCCCGCGCGCCGGCGCCCTCGCGGCGCTGGGTTTCAGCTGGTCGGTCTGGCTGCTGCATTTCAACCTGCTCGAGCGCGAGAGCTGGGCCGCGCTCGGCGTGGCGCTGGCGATGGGGGTGCACGTCGGCACGGCGCTGCCCGTCCGGGCGCGCACCTGGCTCACGGCGCTGGCGCTGCTGCTCGCGTTCCTGCTCAAGATCACCGCCGCGATGGCGGCCGTCGGCCTGGTGCTGCACCTGCTGTTGGGCCGGCGCGTGCGCGAGGCGCTGGCCCTGGGCGGCGCGTATCTCGCGCTCGTGGCCTTCGCCACGCTGCTCGGCTGGCTGCAGTGGGGGGCGCCCTTCCTGTGGCAGGTCTACCTGTTCGGCTTCTTCCGCAACGCGCCGCCGGCCGACCTGCTCGACCGCGTGAGCGACGTCCTCAACTGGGCCGACCCGGTCGTGCTGCTGGGCCTCGTCGGCGCCGTCGTGGTCGGCCTGCCGCGCCTGCACGCCGCGGCCGGCGCGCCGGTCTGCGTGCTCGCCGCGCAGCTGCTGTTCATGCTCGTCATCAACCCGGCCTTCTGGGAGCACAACCTGATCGACATCGCGCCCGCCTGCGCGGTGCTCGCGGCGCTGCTCGTCACGTCGATGTCGCGGCGGCGCGTGCTGCCCGCGCTCACCGCGCTCACGCTGCTCGTCGCGCCGATCCTGAGCGACGGCCGTCCGTGGATGACGGGCGAGTACGGCCCCGGCGGCGTCGGCTTCGGCGGCTGGCCGCGCGAGTCGGTCCGGCGGCGGGCCGCCTTCCTCGCCGCGCACAGCGGGCCCGACGAGATCGTGCTGAGCACCAACCCCTGGTGGAGCCTGGAGGCGCGGCGCGCGGAGTTCGTGCGCTACTGGGACCTGCAGCCGGTCGCGCAGGGACTGCACGCCAGCCTGCGGGCCGACGGACTGCGCGCGACCTTCGCCAAGCGCCAGGGGCCCTTGCTGGTGGGCGCCGGGCGGCCCGAGCCGCCGCCGCGCGCCGGCGAACTGGGGCCCTACCTCGGCCGCGAGTACGCCTGCGCGATGGCCTACGTGCGGCCGGCGCTGCTCGCCGCGCTGCGGGCGCGGCACGTGGCGCTGGTCATGGAGCCGCTGCCCGTCGGCGTGCTCTCGGCGGCCGAGCTGAGCGCCGCCGGCTACGCGCGCTTCGAAGACCACGAACTCGGCGTGGCCGGCTGGAAGCCGACGGAGGGCGTCGTCCCGGCGCCGCCGGCGCGGCTCTTTCAGCGCTGAGCCTCGGGCGCGGCCTCAGCCCGGCAGGCGCGCGGCGATCGCCGCGAGCACGCGATCGCCCGAGCGCGTCAGCTCCTCGCGCGCTCCGGCGAGGTCGCCGTCGACGGCCTTCTGCAGCGCCGCGGCGCTGATCGCGAAGCGCCGCAGCAGCGGGAACTGCCCCGCGGCGAGGCTCGCCGCCGCCTGCGCGCCCGGCACGTCGCCGGCCGCGAGGTGCGCCTCGATGGTGAGTTCGAGCAGTTGCGGGAAGCGGTTCTTCGTCAGCTCGTTGCCTTCGCGGCACAGCGCGAGCGCCTGCTGCGGCGCGTAGTACTTGCCGGCATCGACGTCGAGGAACAGCTCGGCGCGCCGCAGCAGCAGGCTCGGCCAGGGCTGCGTGCCCGGCTGGATGGAGGCCTCGAACAGCGCCAGCTGCGCGGCCGCCTCGTCGAAGCGGTCGAGCCCCAGCAGCGCGCGGAAGCGGTTGATCGGCAGATAGGGATCGGACTCGCCCGAGCCCGCCAGCGTCAGCGCCTCCTGCTGGAGCTGGAAGGTCGAGAGCGCCTCGTCGTGGCGCCCGGCCTTGACGAGCAGGTCGCCGAGGATGCGCAGCAGCTGCGGGTTGCGCTCGTAGCCCGGCACCACGCGCCCCTGCTCGACGGCCGCGATCGCGTCGCCGATCCGGCCGGCCTCCTCGAGCGCGATGCAGCGCTTGAGCACGATCTCGATCGGGTCGCTGTCGAGCTCCTCGAGCTTGGCCCAGTCGGCCTGCAGCCCCTCGATGTCGCCCAGCAGGAAGTGCGCGTTGGCCATCGCCGTCCAGGCCGCCACGTTGGGGTTCACGGTGAGCAGTTCCTGCACGGTCGCCAGCGCCTGCTCGGGGCGGTCGGTCTCGTTGAGGCACACCGCCTTGAGCAGCAGCGCCAGCGGATGGCGCGGCGAGCGCTCGAGCGCGCGGTCGAAGTCGATGATCGCGTCGTAGGGCCGTCCGCTCTCGAACAGGTGCCGGCCGCGGAAGATGTAGGGCGCGGCGAGCTTGGGGTCGAGCGCCGTGACCTGCCGGAACAGCTCGAGCGCCTGCTCGAGCGCCGCGCCGTCGCGCGCCTCGACGGCCTGCTCGTACATGACCTCGGCCTTCATCGCCAGCGCGAGCGGGCGGCCGGCCGGCGTGCGCTCGAGGCCCGCCACGGCCTGCTCGTAGGCCGGCAGGTCGGCCGTGCCGATCGCCGCGCGCGCCAGCAGGTACAGCGCCGTCGTGTTCTCGGGGTTGAGCTGCAGCGCGTCGCGCAGCACCGGCAGCGCGTCGGCGTAGCGCTCGCGGTCGATGTACAGATTGGCCATCTCGAGGTGCGGGCCGATGCCCGTGCCGCCGAGCGCCATGGCCTGCTTGAGGTCCTTGTCGGCGGCGTCGAGGTCGCCCTTGCCGGCCTTGGCGCGCGCGCGGCGCGAGTAGACCATGCGGTAGATCTCGTTGGCGATCTCCGCCGGCGTGCCCAGCGTCTTGAGCTGCTTGACGATCTGGTCGTAGGTCGAGATCGCCTTGTCCCAGTTGCGGTCGGCGTTGTAGACGTCGCCCAGGCCGATGGCGGCCTGCAGGAAGGTGTCGTCGATCCTCAGCGCCGTCGCGTAGTGCTCCTCGGCCTTGGTGAAGAGCTGCTGGCTGGCGAGCAGCGTGCCGAGCTGGTAGTGCACGCGCGCGCTGTCCGGCGAGACCTCGAGCGCCGACTCGAAGAGCTTCTCGGAGGTCTCGAAGTCCTGGTTGCGCTCCCAGGTGCGCAGGCCCAGCGCGCCGCCCGCGGCGAGCACCACGAGCAGCCCCACGGGATTCACGGCGCCCGGCGCCGTCTCGCCGCCCTTGGCCCGCCGGTCGGCGAGCAGCGGGTCGAGCACGGCCGCGGCCGCGAGGCAGGCGCCGATCGTCGGCAGGTAGGTGAGGCGCTCGCCGAAGATCGTGCCGATGGGCACGAGGATGTTGGCCGTGAAGGTCGCGCAGCCGAGGAAGAACAGCAGGCCCCAGGCGAGGGCCGGCGCCTGGCGCAGGCGCAGCAGGCCGTAGAGCAGCATCGAGAGCACCAGGATCGCGCCCGCGAGCACCTCGGGGTCGGCCCAGCTGCGCGCGACCGGGATCGCGTTGAAGCTGTAGTCGACCGACAGCTTCGCCGGCCAGAGGAACAGCCAGACCTGCATCGCCAGCAGCTTGCAGCCGTTCATCAGCCGGATGCCGAAGTCCTCGCGCACGAGCGGGTTGTCGAGCAGGCCGATCTTGAGCCGGTCGGGCTGGATCTCGCCCAGCACCGCCACGCGCAGCGCCAGGTGCACGGCGAGCACCGCCAGCAGGCCGCCGTAGACCGCCAGGCGGTGGCCGCGCGGCTGGCCGCGGCGCGCCAGCGCGAAGTCGGTCAGCGCCACGGCGGCGATCAGCAGCACGCCGCCCTCCTTGGCGAGCATGCCGAGGAAGAACAGCGCCAGCATCGCCAGCCAGGCCTTGCGCGCAAGGCGGTTGGGGCAGCGCGTCGCGGTGTGCCAGAGCAGCAGGCCGCCCGTGACCGTCAGCGCGGTCAGCACGTCCGAGAGTCCCGCGACGTAGGCCACGGCCTCGCTGTGCAGCGGATGCAGCGCGTACAGCAGGGCCGTGACGAAGGCCAGGCGCGGCCGCCCGAACAGCGCCAGCACCAAGCGGTGCAGCAGCAGCACCACCAGCGCGTTGCCCAGGATCGACACGAGGTGGTAGGGCCAGGTGCTCGCCAGGCCGTGCAGGTTCACGATCACGGCCCAGATGAACAGCGTCAGCGGCCGCCAGAGCTGCTGGCCGACGGGCCGCAGGGCCTCGGGGCGCTCGGGATTGACGCCCTCCCAGTACTCGCGCGCGAAGAAATCGAAGGCCGCGCCGAGGTCGGTCTCGACCGGGCGCATGAGTTCGTTGTTCGGGATCAGGAAGGCGTCGTCGTAGACGAACTCGTAGTTCAGGGTCGGCGCGAACAGCAGGCCCGAGAGCAGCGCCAGGAAGACGGAGGCCAGCCAGCGGCCGCCCGGGCCCGGCGCGCTCGCCGCGGGAGGATCGATCGGCGGCGCCGCGGCGGGGTTCTGCTCGGTGCTCATGGGCGGTAGACGTTCCGGGAGAGTCGCTCGACGGTCTGGTCGATGGTCTGCAACGCGGCGGGGTCCGCCAGCAGCCTGCAACCGTCGAGGATATCGAGAACGGCCCGGGTTTCGCACCCATTGCGCAGCGCGCCGCGCACGTGCCCGCCGAGCGGCGCGGGCAGGGCCATGAGCGCGAGCGCGGCCACGGCGAGCAGTTCGCGCTCGCCCAGGCTCAGTCCCGGCCGCGACAGCACGCGGCCGTAGGCGTCCTCGACGACCCAGCCGTGCAGCCCCGGCGCGAGGCGCTCGAGGCCGGCGGCGACCTCGTCGGCGTGGCGCGCGTAGACGGCCTCCCAGACGCGCCGGCCGGCGCGCACGCGGTCGTGCTGTGCGGCGTCCGCGAGCGGCGCACCGACCTGCGGCGCGGCGCCGTCGGCGAGCAGCGTCAGCGTCTGCAGGGCGCGCGGGAAGCCGCCGTAGGCCACGACCTGCAGCGCCGCCTCGCGCAGCCGCGCGCGGGCCACCTTGCGCTCGCGCGCGATCGCGAGCAGCTCCGCCACGGCTCCGAAGCGCCCGACGCAGGCCGCGCCGTGCAGCCACGCCAGGCAGCGCGACTCGGGCTCCCCGCCGGCCCGCGCGACACGTTCGGTCAGTTGCTCCCGCAGGGACACGCGGCGACGCTACTGCGTCGACGCCGGCCGATCAACGGCGGCGGCCTTGACAGTCGACGCGCTCAAATCCTTTCATGAGCGGCCTTTCCGAGACCGAAAGGCCCTCCAACGATCGCTCGCCGCCCGCCGTCCTGCGGCGCCCGTCCGGCCCCCGGAGTCCTGCCCATGTCGTTCCTCCGCTCACGCCTCGTCCTGTGCGCCCTGCTGGCTCTGACGCCGACCGTTTCGGCGGCGCAGGATGCCGGCGCGCCTCCCGTCGAGGAAGGCGCCGGCGCCGGGCAGCCCTACACCGACCAGGGCCTGGTGCCCGCGGGCGCCGAGCCGGCCGCCGTCGCCATCCCCGACATCAGCCAGCACCGCCAGGTCGAGCTGCCCTACGTGCGCCGCATGGCCGACATCGTGCAGCTCCCCGACCTCGACATCGACGTGAACGCCGATCCGGTGCTGCTCGTCGGGCGCCGGCCCGTGAGCCGCGCCGAGTTCCGCAACCGCGCGCTGATGTATCTCGGCGGCAACGAGATCGACCAGACGATCACGCGGCTGCTCACGCAGGCCGAGCGCGAGCGCGCGATCGCCGCCGGCGCCGACGCGGCCCGTTTCGAGCTGGCCGAGGCCGACATCGACCGGCGCTTCGAGGACGTCAAGGAACTCATGGTCATGCAGGCGCGCCAGCAGCAGCAGCCCGATGCGCCCGACCCGGCCGACGCGGCCGTCGCCGCCTTCGTCAACTCGATCGAGACCAGCATCGGCATGGAGGCCTACCGCAAGATGCTCGCGGCCGACGCCGAGTTCGAGCTGGTCTTCCTGCCCATGCCCGCAGGCCCGGTGGAGGGCGTGGCGCACGACTTCGCGGCCGGCCCGCCGCCCGTCGACGAGGCGCGGCCCGAGTGGCTCCCGCAGGCGAGCTGGGACGCGATGTCCGACACCGAGCAGGGGCGCACGATGCGCTCCTTCGTCAAGAACTGGGCCATCGAGGGCACCGACGTGCCGGCGATGTTCCGCTCGAACATCCTCATGGGCATCCGCGAGGGCCTGATCCGCCGCGAAGGGTTGAAGTTCTTCTTCGACGAGCCGCTCGGCGAGGGCGTGTTCATGCGCGTCGGGCAGCGCGACGTGAGCGCCGACGAGCTGTGGCCGCTGGTCGAGAAGGCCGTCACGGACGCCGACCGCGACCTGATCCTGCGCGAGCTGCTCACGCTCGAGGGCATGCAGCGCGCGTTGCAGGCGGCCGGCAAGTGGATGAGCGACGAGCAGCTGGCCGAGAAGTTCGCCGCGCACGAGGCCGAGTACGCCGGCACCTTCTTCCCGCTCAAGACGATCATCATGTTCCGCGGCTACACCTCGCCCGACCGCTACCGCGAGCACTTCCGCTACCGCCAGGCCTGGGTCGACTGGCGTCGCGAGACGCTCGGCGACGAGGAGGTCATGGCGCACTACCAGGGCGGCGGCCGCGTGTTCTTCGAGCGCGGCACGGCGACGATCGACGCGGCGTACGCGCCGCTCGCCGGGCGGCAGTTCGGCACGGCCCAGCTCGACGAGCGCGCCGCCGTGCTGGGTGCGGCGCTCGACGCGGCGCGCGCCGCGGCGGCCGACGAGCCGGCGACGGCCGCGGGGGCCACGCCGCCGTGGTTCCGCGCGGTCATGGAGGAGTTCCCCGCGCCGCCGCCGCCGGCCGGCAGCGAGTACGGCCTGCAGCGCAGCCAGCTGCGGCTGATGCTGGCCGAGAGCGAGCTGTCGATCCTGCTCACGGGCTACAGCTTCACCGACGACATCTTCTATCACGGCCAGGTCGGCGACGTGTTCGGCCCCTACAGCCAGCGCTGCCGCGTGCACGCGTGGGGCGCCGAGCAGAACGCGGGCGCCTGGCTGGCGCACCTGCGCGGCTTCTCGCGCCGCACGCCGCTCACGCCCTTCGAGGGCCGCGCGCGCGACCTCGCGTACGAGGACTTCCTCGACCTGAACTTCTTCTGGTGGGCGCAGGAGAGCCTCAAGGCGATCCTCGGCCAGGTCGCGCTGCCCGGCTGAGCGTCGCGCTCGACGGGACGGCGGGCGCGCGCGGCGGGCACGGGACGGCGGCGGCGCGGCCATGACGCGGCACGCCTGGCGCCTGCTGCGCGACGGCCCGGCGGCGCCGGCGCTCAACATGGGGCGCGACGAGGCGCTGTTGCGCGGCGCCGACGCGCGGCCGGCGCTGCGTCTGTACGCCTGGGACCCGCCGGCCCTCTCGCTCGGGCGCTTCCAGCCGGTCGCGGGCTTCGATCGTGCCGCGATCGCGGCCGCCGGCGCGGTGCTCGTGCGACGCGCGACGGGCGGCGGCGCGATCCACCACGATCGCGAGCTGACCTTCGCGCTCGTCGCGCGCCCGGGCGCCGACGGTTACCCGGCCGGCGTCGAGGAGGCCTACGTGCTCGTGCACGCCGCGCTGGCGGCGGCGCTCGGCGCGCTCGGCGCGCACGTCGCGCCGCGCGGCGCGGGCTGGCCGCTCTCGACGCGTCCGCGCGACGCGACCATGTGCTTCGACGACCACACCGCGCACGATCTGGTCGACGCGCGCGGCCGCAAGCTCGTCGGGTCGGCGCAGCGCCGCAGCGGCGGGCGCGTGCTGCACCACGGCAGCGTGCCGCTGGCCGTGCCCGCGCTCACGCCCGCCTCGGGCTCGGTGGCGCTCGCCGCCGGCCGCGAGGTGGCCTGGGACGAGCTGGCCGACGCCGTGACCGCGGCGCTCGGCGCGGCGCTGGGCGCGCGCTGGCTGCCCGACCGCTGGTCGGCCGCCGAAGCGGTCGCCGCGCGCGCCTTCGCCGCCGAACGCTACGCGTCGCCCGCCGACGACTGAGGGGGGAGCGGCGGGGCGCCGGGCGAATGCCTACAATGCCCGGCCACCGCGCGCCGCGCGGACCGGGGTTGCGCCGCGCTCGGGCCGCGGCGGCGGATGCGGAGGTCTCCATGTTCGACTGGCTGCTCCTGCAGGACACGCTCACGGGCGAGGCCACCGACTCGATGCTCGAGTCGATCCTCACGCTGGGCGGCAACCTCGGCTACGCCGAGACCTGGCTGTGGCTGACGCTCGCGCTGCTCGTCGTGGAGATGATCACGTCGGGCTTCGTCATCGGCGCCTTCGGCTTCGGCACGCTCGCCGGCGCGCTCGCGGCCTGGCTCGAGGTCGGCCGCAACGGCCAGCTCATCGCCTTCTCGGTGGTGTCGGTGCTCTCGCTGGTCTTCCTGCGGCCGATCTTCGTGCGCTGGCTCTCGCCGCATCCGACGCCCAGCAACGTCGACCTGCTCGTCGGGCAGACCGGCACCGTGATCGACACCGTGCCCTCCGGGCAGCACGGGCGCGTGCGCCTCGCCAACGAGGAGTGGCGCGCGACGGCCAGCGAGAACCTCTCCATCGGCGAGTCCGTGCGCGTGACCGCCGTCTCCGGCAACACCCTGGTCGTCAGCCGCGCCTGACGCCCGCACCCAGCCCCGAAAGGGTTTCCATGCCTGACATCCCTCCCTTCGCCACCCTCGTCGTGCTCGCGCTCGTGGTCTTCGCGATCGTGCTCGTCGCGAAGAGCGTCAAGATCATCCGCCAGGCGGAGGTCATGATCGTCGAGCGGCTCGGCAAGTTCCATCGCACGCTCACGCCGGGCATCAACGTGCTCGTGCCGATCATCGACCAGCCGCGGCAGGTGGCCTGGATCTCGGCGCTCACGGGCGCCAGCCGCATCGCCAACGTGATGCGCTTCAACGACCGCCTCGACCTGCGCGAGACGGTCATGGACTTCCCGCAGCAGCGCGTGATCACGCGCGACAACGTGGTCATCGAGATCAACGGCCTGCTCTTCGCGCAGATCACCGACCCGATGCGCTCGGCCTACGAGGTCAGCAACCTGCCCAACGCGATCGAGAAGCTCGCGCAGACGACCCTGCGCAACATCATCGGCGAGCTCGACCTCGACAAGGCGCTCTCGTCGCGCGACGAGATCAACGCCAAGATGCGCGCCGTGCTCGACGACGCCTCCGACAAGTGGGGCGTGAAGATCAACCGCGTCGAGCTGCAGGACATCTCGCCGCCGCCCGAGATCCAGGTGGCGATGGAGAAGCAGATGAAGGCCGAGCGCGACCGGCGCGCGGTCGTGCTCGAGGCCGAGGGCGAGAAGACGGCCCGCGTGCTGCGCGCCGAGGGCCTGCGCGACGCGGCCGTGGCCGAGGCCGAGGGCGAGCGCCAGCGGCTGATCCTCAAGGCGACCGGCGAGGCCGGCGCGATCGAGAAGGTCACGGCCTCGCTGTCCGGCTCGGGCATCGCGCCCGCGCAGTACCTGATCGCCATGGAGTACCTGAAGATGCTGCGCGAGATCGCGGCCTCCAACGAGGGCCAGCGCACCGTCTTCATGCCCTTCGAGTCGGCCAACGTGCTCGGCGCGGTGGGCGGCCTGAAGGAGCTGCTCGCGACGGGCGGCGGGCGCGGCTGACCGGACGCGGTGCGGGGCCCGGCGCCGCGCGCGTCGCCCCGCCCGTCCGCGTCAGGCGTCCGGGCCGAGCAGCTCGGCCAGCAGTTCGTGCTGCCGGCGCAGGCCGTCTTCGTGGCCGGGGGCCAGCGCGCCCCCGCGCCACAGCCGGCTCGCCATGCCGCGCTGCACGCTGGCGACGACGCTCTCGTCCTCCAGTTCGACGCGGTGCAGGTCGCTGCCGGCGCCGCGGTCGAGCCGCTCGGCGTCCCAGACCCAGGTGCGGAAGGCGACGGTGGTGCGGTCGAGCGCGCGCGGCTGCACGAGGTTGAGCGACAGGCCCCAGGGATAGACGTTCACGAGCGTCGTCGGGAAGAGCGCGAAGAACCAGCCCGCGATGCGCTGCCCGGCGTCGGGCCGGCCGGGGGGCGGCACGAGCACCGTCTCTTGGTCGGCGCCCGGCCCGACCTGCACGCTGCCCCAGCGCGACGTCTCGGTGCGGTAGGCGGGCAGGTCGAAGGACGGCGCGAGGCCCGCGTGCACGAAGGGCACGTGGAAGCCCTCGAGGTAGTTGTCGAGGTACAGCGCCCAGTGCGCGGGCACGTCGTAGTCGCGGCTGCGGCCCGCGTCGAAGCGCGCCTGCTCGACGGGCAGCCAGGACGTGCGGCGGTCGAGGTCGGCGATCAGGTCGGCGAAGGGCATGGCCGGCCGCAGCGCGACGAACAGAAAGCCCCGCCAGTTGCCCAGCGGCACGCGCGGCAGATCGTCGCCCGGCTCGGGGAAGCCGACGGCCCGCTCGAAGCCCGGCGCGGCGGACAGTCGGCCGTCGAGGTGGAAGCGCCGCCCGTGGTAGCGGCAGCGCAGCGACGTCGCCGGCCCGGGCCGCTCGCACAGCAGCGCGCCGCGGTGCGTGCAGACGTTCGACAGCGCGGAGAGCGCGCCCTGCGCGTCGCGCACGAGCAGCAGCGGCTCGTCGAGCAGCCCCGGCAGCAGCGTGAGCGGCAGCACGCTCCCCGGCGCGGCCAGTTCGGACTCGTGCGCCACGAGCTGCCAGGTGCGCGCGAAGACGCGCTCGCGCACCGCCTCCCAGCGGCGCGGATCGCGCACGAAGCGGGCGTCGAGCGTGCGGCCGGGAGTGACCGGCGCGGCGTCGGTGCGGGCGGGCGGTTGCAGCGTCACGGCCCGCCACGATACCCCCGTCACCGGACTCAGGTGGAGGCGGCGCCCCTCAACGCGGCGTCGATGGTGTCCACGAGCTGCCGGCCGCTGAAGGGCTTGGGCAGGCTGCCGACGGCGCCGAGCTTCATCGCCGCCCGGAGGTGGCCGCTGGCTCCGATCGCGCCCGACATGGCGACCACCGGGATCTCGGGGTGGTGGCGCCGCATCTCGGTGCAGGTCTCGATGCCCTCCTTGTCGGGCATGAGCATGTCGCAGAGCATCACCGAGACGGGCTGCCGCTTCACGATGGCGAGCGCCTCGGCGCCGTCCTTCGCGACCAGGACCGTGAAGCCGGCGCCCTGCAGCAGGCGGCGCGCGACCTCGAGCAGGTCGCCGTCGTCGTCGACGACCAGGACGGTGCCGCGCGGCGTGGCGTCGCGGCCCGAGCCCTCGGGAACGGGGCGCGAGGCGCCCCCGACGCCCCCTGCGTCGAGGGCGCTGCGCACGAAGCGCAGCAGGGTTTCGGCACGAAAGGGCTTGGCCATGAAGGTGGCCTCCGGCGGCAGGCTTCCCTGTGCCGCAAGCAGGTCCGGGTCGTAGCCCGACATGTAGACGACCCGCGTGGCGGGCCAGCGTTGGAGCAGTTCCTCGGCGAAGGAGCGGCCGGCGCCGCCCGACAGCACGGAGTCGGTGAGCAGCAGGTCGACCGCCGCGCCGTGCCGCTCGAGGGCGGCGCGCGCCTCGGCGGCGTCGCCCGCGCTGAGCACCGTGTAGCCGTGCCTCTCGAGCATGCGGCGCGTCAGTCCGCGCAGCGTGGGGGCATCCTCGACGAGCAGGATCGTCTCGCGGCCGCCGACGTCGGGGGCCGTCGACCGGGTCTTCGAAGCGGCGACCGGCTCGGGGCGCGTCTCGAGCGCCGCCAGCCGGATGAAGAAGCTGCTGCCCGCTCCCGGCGTGCTCTCGCAGCGGATCGAGCCGCCCATGCCGCGGACGACGCGTGCCGTGCCGGCCAGTCCCAGCCCATGGCCGCCGCCGCGTGAGCGCGCATTGCGGGGGCGTTCGAACAGCCCCTCGAGCTGGGCCGCAGTCATGCCGCAGCCGGTGTCGCGCACCTCGATCTCCACCCACTCGACGCGGCGGTCGCCGCCGGCGGCCCTCACCGGCCGGACCTCCAGCACGAGGCTGCCGCCCTCGGGCATGGCCTTGTGCGCGTTGAGCGCGAGGTTGAGCAGCACCTGCGCGAGCTGGCCCTCGTCGGCGCGCGCGACGGCCGGCTCGACGGCCGGCAGCAGCGTGAGCGAGACATGCTCGCCCAGCAGCCGGTCGAGCAGCCGGCCGAACTCGAGCACCGTGCGGTTGACGTCGAGCGCGCGCAGCTCGACCGTGTCGCCGCGGGCGAGCGCGAGCATGCGCCGCGTGAGGTCGGTGGCGCGCTCGACGGCGGTCTCGATGCCGGCCAGGTCGTTGGGGGCCGTGGGGTGTTCGCCGAGCTGCGCCGAGAGCAGTTCGGCATGGCCGCGGATGACGGTCAGCAGGTTGTTGAAGTCGTGCGCCAGGTAGCCGGCCAGCCGGCCGAGGACGGCCAGGGCCGCCAGCTCGCCCTCCTCGCCCGTCTCCGCGGAGCGCAGGGCCGGGTCGCTCGTCGTGTCGTCTCGCTGCGCGGCTGCCATCCCAATTCGACAAGAGCGAGCGGAGCCGGCGACCGGACAGGAAAAATCCGTTTCGTTAGACTTCGCGCCCGGAGAGTCGAGCGCGAGGCGGCAGAGCTTCGCGGCTCCGGCCCCCGGTCGCGGAGGCCCGATGAGTGCGGAGAGCGAACGCAGCGAGGCCGAGAGCGCCTTCCTGCAGTTCCTCGACCAGCGCCAGGGCCCCGGCGGCGCCGACTTCGAGGCCTTTCGCTCCGCCCGCCCGGCGCTGGCCGACGAACTCACGAAGCTGCATGCGTCGTGGGCCGAGATCGAGCCGCTGCTGCGCTCGGTCTTCGACAACGAGCGGGCCGACCTCTCGCTGCACCGGCTGCTCAACGGCGAGGCGCTGAAGCAGGGCGTCGACGGCGGCGCCGCCTCGCTGCGCGTCGACGTCGAGGCGCGCCCCGAACTGGCCTCCGAAGTCGTGCGGCAGATGGCGTCGCTCGCGGCGCCCAACCGGCGCTACGCGCCGGCCGGCCACGACGTGCGCGGCGGCATGGGGCAGGTCTCGCAGGTGCGCGACGAGGCGCTGCGCCGCGTGCTCGCGCGCAAGGTGCTCGACGAGTCGGCCGACGCGCGCGCGCGCCTGACGGGCACCGAGCTGGCCGCCAGCAACGCGCGCCTCTCGCGCTTCCTCGCCGAGGCGCTCGTGACCGCGCAGCTCGACCATCCCGGCATCGTGCCCGTGCACGACGCGGGCCTCGACGAGGAGGGCCGGCCCTTCTTCACGATGAAGCTCGTGCGCGGGCGCGACTTCGACCAGGTCATCCGCCTGGTGCACGCCGGCGCGGAGGACTGGACGCTCAACCGCGCGCTCGGCGCCCTGCAGCGCGTGGCCGAGGCGGTGGCCTACGCGCACAGCAAGGGCGTCATCCACCGCGACATCAAGCCCGGCAACATCCGCGTGGGGCGCTACGGCGAGACCTACCTCATGGACTGGGGCCTGGCGCGCCTGCTCGATCGCGGCCAGGTCGAGGTGCCCGGCGCGCCGACGCCGGCCGAGACGGAGGCCGAGTCGCGGGCCGACGCGGCCGACGCCGGCCACTGGCTGCTCACGCAGGACTGGAGCATCGCCGGCACGCCGGTCTACATGTCGCCCGAGCAGGCCAGCGGCGCGGTCGAGCGCGTCGACGAGCGCAGCGACATCTACGCGCTCGGCGCGATCCTCTACCACCTGCTCGGCAACCGCGTGCCCTACGTCGAGCCGGGGGAGAGCCCCATCGCCCTGGTCGTCATCGGGCGCGCGCGCGCCGGGCCGCCCCGCCCGCTGCGCGAACTCGTGCCGGGCGCGCCGCCCACGCTGGTCGAGATCGCCGAGCGGGCCATGGCGCGGCGCATCGAGGACCGCTTCGCCACGGCCGGCGAGTTCGCGGCCGCCATCGAGGACTATCTCGAGGACATCAGCGAGGCGCGCGAGGAGGCGCGCCGCCAGTCGCGGCGGGCCAAGCGCATCAACGCCTTCCTGATCGAGATGCTCACGGCGGGCGACCCGGCGCACGCGCAGGGCGAGAACGTCACCGTGCGCGACGTGCTCGACCGGGCCGCCCGCAGGATCGACGCCGCGCTGCCCGGCGAGCCGCTCGACGAGGCGGAGCTGCGGACGACGATCGGCAATCTCTACAAGCAGCTCGGGCGCTACGAACTGGCCGAGCCGCACCTGCGACGCGCCACGGCGCTCTACCGGCAGGTCTGCGGCGCCGAGCATCGCGACGCGCTCTCGGCCGACACCGATCTGGCGGTGCTGCTGCGCAACCAGGGGCGGCTCGACGCCGCCGAGACCCTGCTGCGCGAGACGCTCGCGACCCAGCAGCGCGCTCTGCCGAAGGACGACGAGGACACGCTGCGCACGGTGGAGGTGCTGGCCGGCGTGCTGCGCCACGCCGGCGCGGCGCTCGACGAATCGGAGGCCTTGTATCGCAGGGCCTGGGAAGGGCGGCGCGCGACGCTGGGCGAGCACGATCCCTCGACGCTCTCGGCGCTGAACAACCTGGCGCTCATGCTGCGCGACCGCGATCGCTGCGACGAAGCCCTGCCCCTGCAGCGCACGGCGGTCGAGGGCCTGATGCGCGTGCACGGCGGGCGCCACCCGGCCACCCTCGTCGCGGCCAACGACCTGGCGGGCCTGCTGCTGAACACGGGAGCGCGGGCCGACGCCGAGGCGCTCTACCGCACGACCCTCGAACAGCAGCGGCAGGTCATCGGCGAGCGGCATCCCGACACCCTCGCGACCGCCAACAACCTGGCGCTCATGCTGCGCCGCTCGGGCCGCCTCGACGAGGCGGGGGAGCTGCTGCAGGCGGCGCACGCGATGCAGCTCGAGCAGTTCGGCGCCGACCACCCCGCGACGCTGCGCTACGCGCACAATCTGGGCCTGGTGCGCCTCGACCAGGGCCAGCTCGACGTCGCCCGCGAACTCCTCGCGGGCTGCACGATCCGCGCGCTGGCCGTGCTGGGGCCGAGCCACCGCATGCTGGCCCGCTTTCGCAGCAACCATGGCCGCGTGCTGCTCGCGTTCGGAGAGAGGGCCGCGGCTGCGCGCGAGTTCGAGGCCGCCTTGGACGTGCTGCGGACGCAACTGGGCGACGAGCACGCGTGGACGCGCGAGGCCCGCGAACAGCTCGCGGCCTGCCGGACGGCACCACCCGACTGAGCAGCGCTCGGCTCAGGGCACGGTCGAGGCCACCAGGTTCGACCAGGACGCGCCGCCCGGGGCCGCGGGATCGTTGATCGAGAACTGGTAGTAGGCCGTGAAGCCGCTCGGCGTGCCGGCGGGCCACGTAAAGGTGAACTCGAGCTCGCCGTCGAGTCCGGTCATCAGACCGTTGACGACCACGTCGGGGCTGGGCTTGAACTGGCCGGTGGTCGCGTCGATGTACACCGAGAAGCCGAGCAGCAGCGTCGCGCCCGCGATCGGCCGTGCCGACTCGAGATCGAGCCGCACCTCGGACTGCGCCACGAGACCGCCCTGGCCGTTGAGCCGCGGGATGCCGCTGACGCCGGGCAGGCCCGAACCCAGGTTCTCCCAGCGCCGCAGCGAGAGGCCGTAGACGCGACCGGCGCCCTCGCCGGGGGAACCCACCGCGACATCGTGGTAGCCGTCGGCGTCGAGATCGCCGCCGAACGTGATCGCGGACCCGAAGTGCGCGCCGGCAACCGCGCCATGCACGGTGTGCAGCACGGCGCCGCTCGCGCCGGAGTAGACATGGAGCGTGCCGGCGTCGTCGCCGTGCGCGTCGGCGAAGGGCTCGCCGACCGCCACGTCGAGGACGCCGTCGCCGTCGATGTCGCCCGCGGCCGCGACGATCAGGCCGAAGCCGCTGCCCGTGACGCCGCCGGTGAAGGCGTGCAGCAGCGTGCCGTCGGCGCCCGAGTGCAGCCGGGCCGATCCCGGCGCCGTGGGCTGTCCCTGCGCGTCGCGCGGATCGATGCCCACGAGCAGGTCGAGGATGCCGTCGTCGTCGATGTCGCCCACGAGGGCGACGCTGGTGCCGAGCCCGTCGCCGACGAGCGCGTAGCGCAGACTGAAGTCGGTGCGCGAGCGCACCTCGACGCGGCCCGCGCCGGGCCCGACCGTGGCTCCGACGATGACGTCGCCCTGGTTGTCGCCCTTGATGACGTCGTCGACGTCGATGTCGAGCGAGCTGCCGAGGCGGTCGCCGGCCGCCCCGCCGTGCAGCGTCGAGATCGGCGCGCCGCTGCCGCCGGAGAAGAACGTCACGCTGCCGGAGCCGGCGCCGTTGACGTCGGCTTCGGGGGCGCCGACCGCCAGGTCGGCCTGGCCGTCGGCGTCGAGGTCGCCCGCTCCCGCCACCGCGTGGCCGAAGCGGTCGCCCGCCGCCGAGCCGTGCAGCGTGCGGATCGTGGAGCCGTCGAGTCCGGAGACGATGCGCACGTAGCCCGCGCCGTTGCCCGGGGCGCCGACGGCGAGGTCGGGCCGCCCGTCGCCGTTGGCGTCGCCGACGCCGGCCACCGACCAGCCGAACAGGTCGCCCGCGGCCTCGCCCGCGAGCAGCAGCAGCGTCGCGCCGCTGCCGCCCGAGACGACGCGCGCGCCGCCGCGGTCTCCGGCCTCGTGCGGGGCGCCGACGATCAGGTCGCGCACGCCGTCGGCATCGATGTCGCCGGCGAGGCGCACGACGCCGTAGCCGTCTCCGGCCGCGCCGCCGCTCGTCGACGAGAGGACCGATTGGGCGCGCAGGGGCAGCGTCAGCGCGAGCAGGGCCGCGAACGCGGCGACGAAGGGCTTGGGGAGTGGCATCGCGAGGGTGTCCGTCAAGGAGTCGAGTCGGGGGTGTGTCGAACGCGAATCAGGCGAGTTGCGGCGTCTCCGTCAGGTCGGCGGGTCGGTGCGCGCCGCCAGCGAGCGCGCCTCGCTCACGGCGCGCTGCAGGGCCTTGCGCGCCGCGTCGTACTCCAGGCCCAGCTCCGCCGCGATGGCGCCGATCGAGAGGCCCTTGAGGTGCAGGCCGAGCAGCTTGCGTTCGCGCTCGGTCATGCGCAGCAGCACGAGGATCAGCCGTTCGCGCTCCTCGCGCCGGATGGCGTCGGGAAGCACGCCCTGCTCGGCGCCCGGCCCCGGGATCTCGGAGAGTTCGGCCTCGACGCGACGGCGCTCGCCGCGCTCGGGGCCGTCCATCGAACGGGCCCGGCTGGCCGCCTTCCACTGCAGGCGCTGCGCGAACAGGGCCTTGAACTGGCCCTCCGACTCGAAGCGCAGGGAGGCGAAGTCGCTCCAGACGTCGCCGAAGACCGACATGACGAGATCGCCGGTATCGAGGAAGTGCCGCAACTTGCTGCTGTAGGCCATCGAGGTGTGTCCCATGTGCATCAGGTCGATCAGGAAGTGCGCCAGGAATTCGTCCGCGAGGCGCCGGCTGCGCGGCATGGCCGCGTGCACCTCCGCCAGCACCGCGTCGCGCATCGACATGCCCGCGTCGAGACGCTCCCGGAGCGCGCGCTGCGCCTCGGGGCTCGAGAGCAGCCGCTCGCTGGCCGGCCCGAGCCGGGTGGCGGCGAACTCGACGGCGGCCTGCCCGGCGAGGTCGCGCGGCGACTCGTCGGAGCGTCGTGACGGAGGCGACATGGCGTGCATGCTTCGGTTCGATCGGCGCGAGGGTGCGTGCTGGAGGGCAAGCCTACACCCGACTCGCCGTCGCGGGGGGGCGGACCAGAGACGGCGTCCATGCATCCTCCAGCGCGCGCCGAGCCACCGACCGGACAGGAAAAATCTGCGCGTCCGCGGATTTTTCCTGTCCGGTCGAGAGGCGCGTTCGCGCTTTCCGGATCGACGCGGAGCCGTGGCGCGCCGTCCTGCGATCGGCGCACCTCTCGTCCGACGGAGCCGAGGGCCTGGCAACAAACCGGCTCGGCGGACGAGACTCCTGTGGGGGGGCTGTCCGGGCCTGACGGTGCCCGGGCGGCCCCCTTCTTTCGGGGGCGCGGGCCGATTCAGGAGCGGGCGGGGAACAGCGCCGGCCGCAGCGCGGGGCCGGCGGGCCGCAGCGCGAGCGCCAGCAGCGCGAGCAGCATGAGCGCGGCGTTCTGTCCCAGCTTGCCGCAGGCGTTCACGACGCCCGAGCCGCAGCCGCAGTCGAAGGCCTGCTCGCACAGCGGGCGGCCGGTCGCGTCGGCCAGCCCGCCCGCACGCTCGAAGATGGCGAAGGTGAAGACGGCCAGCAGCGCCAGCAGCAGCAGCGCGTTGCCCCGCACGGCGACGCCCAGCACGAGCAGCAGGCCGCACCAGACCTCGAAGAACGGGAGCAGCGCCGCGAGCAGGGTCAGCAGTTCGGGGGCGGTGTCGGCCACGACGCCGAACTGGCGCACGGCCTTCAGGAAGGCGACGGGGTCGGCGATCTTGAGCGCGCCGAGCCACAGGAACGTCGCCCCCAGCCCGACGCGCGCCGCGAAGGAGAGCGCGGCGCTCATCGTCCTTCCGCCCCGGACAGCTCGCCGCTGCCGCGCGCGCCGCGCTCGAGCGGCAGGCCGGCCGCGCGCCACTCCTCGACGCCGCCGACGTAGACCGACAGCACCGAAGGGTCGGGCAGGAACTGCGCCAGCATCGTCGCGGCGAACTCGCTGTCCTCGCAGTTGCCGCCGTTGCAGTACACCACGACCGCGAGCGCGCCCGGCACGGCCGTGAGCACCTCCGCCAGGTGCCGTTCGGGGCGGTAGTGGTCGAAGACCCACGCGCCCGGGATGTGCCCGGCGGCGTACTCCTCTTCGCGCCGCGCGTCGATGAACACGTGCGCGCCGGCCAGGTGCAGCTCGCTCTCGTGCAGGGCGCGGGCCTCGTCCAGGCCGATGCCCTTGAGCCCGCGCGCCGCCAGCCGCTCCAACGCGTGGGCGACGACCTCGGGCAGGCCGCCGTGATCGTGGTCGACGCCGACCGCGGGCGGGGCCGCCGGGTTCGCGGGCGGCGCGGGTGCCGCAGGCGGCGCGGCCGCCGCCGTCGGCGCCGCCGGGAAGTAGTCGCGGCCGAGCGTCAGCCCTTCGGGGCTCAGGGCGTTGCCCGCCAGCGCCAGCAGCACGCCCGCGCCGCCGACGAGCAGCGCCTCGGTCGCCGTCGTGATCGTCGTCCTCACGGGCTCATTGTCGCCTGCGAGGCGCCGACGCGACAGGCCGTGCGCGGCCCTCGAACAACCAGGCGCTGAAGCGCGGGCCGGGCATGTAGCCGGTCGCCAGCGCCTCGATCGAGAAACCCGCCTCCGCGATCAGGCGATCGACCGGCAGCCGCAGCCGGCAGCCGCCGAAGACCAGCCGCTGCAGGGGCTCGAGCCGGCGCTGCCAGGCGGCCACGTCGGCGTCGGGCGAGAGGCCGTGCTCGACGAAGCGCAGTTCGCCGCCGGGCCGCAGCAGCCGATGCGCCTCGGCCAGCGCCGCGCGCGGGTCGGGGATCGTGCACAGCGACCAGGTCGTGAGCACGGCGTCGGCGCTGCCGTCGGGCAAGGCGATGCGCTGCGCGTCGCCGCCGACGAACTCCACCTCGGCCGCGACGGCCCGCGCCGCGCCGGCGCCGGCCGTCGCTGCGGGCGACGGCGCGCCGCCCTCGCGGGCCGCGCGGAAGGCCGCGATGCGTCCGCTGCGTTCGGCCAGGTGCCGCCCCGTCGAGCGCGCGCCGTCCACGACCGGGTCGACGGCCAGCACGCGCCGCACGGCGAGCGGGTAGTGGGGCAGGTTGAGCCCCGATCCGAAGCCGATCTCGACGACCGTGCCCGACAGGCCGGCCGCGGCGCGCGCCCGGCGCGCGGCGTGCTCCTCGCCCGCCAGACCCTTGTCGACCAGCCGCGGCAGCAGCCGCCCGCGCCACAGGCTCATCGCGCGGGCCCCCGCCTCACACGGTGACCTTGGGGTCCTTCACGGCGCGCACCTCGTCGGGGCGACCGATGGCGCGCGTGTGCGGCGCGGTGCGCAGCGTCTCGGGGATCTCGGTCGCCTCGCGCGCGATCTGCAGCATCACGTCGCAGAAGCGGTCGAGCGTCTCCCTGCTCTCGGTCTCGGTCGGCTCGACCATCATCGCCTCGGGCACGATGAGCGGGAAGTAGACCGTCGGCGGATGGATGCCGTAGTCGATGAGGCGCTTGGCGATGTCGAGCGCGCGGATGCCGTTGGGCAGGCCCTTGGCGCTGAACACGACCTCGTGCAGCACGGGCTCGTCGAACCACACGCGGTAGGTGCCCTGCAGCCTCGCGCGGATGTAGTTGCCGTTGAGGCAGGCGTTGTCGGCGATCGCGCGCAGTCCCTCGGGGCCGTTGGCGCGCATGTAGGTGTAGCTGCGCACCATGACGCCGGCGTGCGCCATGAAGCCGCGCATGCGGCCGATGCTCTTGCCCGACTTGCCGACGGTGACGTACTTCACGCCCGACTTCGTCTCGCGCCGCTCGACCTTCGGCACCGGCAGATAGGGCGCCAGCGCCTCGCTGACCGCGATGGGGCCCGCGCCCGGCCCGCCGCCGCCGTGCGGCTGGCTGAAGGTCTTGTGCAGGTTGAAGTGCATCACGTCGATGCCGAAGTCGCCCGGGCGCGCGCGGCCCACGATGGCGTTCATGTTCGCGCCGTCCATGTAGACCAGGCCGCCGGCCTCGTGCACCAGTTCGCAGATGCGGCGGATGTTGCGCTCGAAGATGCCGAGCGTGGACGGGTTGGTGATCATCAGGCCGGCGATGTCCTTGCCGTCGCCGATCTTGGCCACCAGATCGTCCATGTCGACGCGGCCGCGCGCGTTGCTCTTGACCTCGCGCGTGTCGAAGCCGGCGATCGTGCAGCTCGCCGGGTTGGTGCCGTGCGCGCTGTCGGGGATCAGGATGACCTTGCGCCTGCGGCCGCCGTGCTGGTCGAGGTACTTGCGCATGACCATCAGCGCGGTGAGTTCGCCGTGCGCGCCCGCGGCCGGGTGCAGGGAGATCGCCGGCAGGCCCGAGACGGCCGACAACCAGCGCTCGACGCGCCAGAAGATCTCGAGCATGCCCTGGCACTGCTCGTCGGTCTGCATCGGGTGCAGCTCGCCGAAGCCGGGCAGCGCGCAGACCGACTCGTTGATGAGCGGGTTGTACTTCATCGTGCACGAGCCGAGCGGATAGAACGCGTTGGCGATGCTGAAGTTGAGCGACGAGAGGCGCGTGTAGTGGCGCATCGTGTCGAGCTCGCCGATCTCCGGCAGTTCGGCCGGCGCGCGGCGCGCGAAGCGGCCGAGCGCGGCGGCGGGGTCGACGGCGGGCACGACCGGCGGCGGCGGACGCACGCCGCGGCGACCGGGGACCGACACGTCAAAGACCGTCAGGGGCGGGGCTCCGCTGGATGGAGCGGACGGGCTGCGCCCGCCGCTCATCGCGAGGTCGGTCGTGGGGTTGGGGGCGATGGGGTTGCTGCCGGCCGGCGCGGCGCCGTGCGCGGGCTTGTCCATGGTCGTCACTTGATGGTCCCCAGCGCGGCGACGAGTCGGTCGATCTCGTCCTTGGTGTTCATGTCGGTCACGGCGAGCAGCCAGCGGTTCTTCTGCCTGGCATCGATGCGGCCCAGATCGAAGCCGCCGAGGATGCCGTGCTTCTTGAGCAGCACCTTGTTGATCTTGCCGGCGGGCAGCGGCGTGCTGAGCGTGAACTCCTTGAAGTACGGCTGGCGGCCGTAGGTGAGCGACCAGCCGGGCAACTTGCAGATGGCCTGCGCGGCGTAGCGGGCGCGCGCCAGGTTCGTCAGGCCCAGTTCGCGGAAACCCTGCTTGCCGAGCAGCGCCATCCAGATCGTCGCGCGCAGCGCCATGAGCTGCTGGCTGGTGCAGATGTTGCTCGTGGCCTTGGCGCGGCGGATGTGCTGCTCGCGCGTCTGGAAGGTCAGCACGACGGCGCGGCGTCCCTGCGCGTCGGTCGTCTCGCCGGCGATGCGGGCCGGCATCTGGCGCACGTGATCCATGCGCGCGCAGAGGTAGCCGACGCCCGGGCCGCCGAACCAGGGCTTGTTGCCCATCGAGGTCGCCTCGCCGCAGACCATGTCGGCGCCCTGCGCGCCCGGCGCCTCGAGCACCGAGAGCGAGATCGGGTCGGCGTTCACGACCGCGAGCGCGCCGTAGCCGTGCGCGGCGGCGCACAGCGCGGTCACGTCCTCGACCACGCCGTAGAAGTTGGGGCTCTGGAAGACGAAGGCCGCCACGTCGGGGCCGCCCGCGCCCGCGTCGGGCGTCGCGCCGTCGGCGAGCGCCACGCTCTGCAGCTTGATGCCGAGACTCCCCAGATAGGTCGCGAGCGTGCCGCGCGCGTCGGGGTGCAGGCCCTCGCTCACCAGCACGCGCGTGGCCTCGGGCTTGAGGCGCAGCGCCATGAGCACGGCCTCGACCGTGGCCGTCGCGCCGTCGTAGAGCGAGGCGTTGGAGACCTGCATGCCGGTGAGCCGGCACATCATCGTCTGCCACTCGAGGATCGTCGTCAGCGTGCCCTGGCTGGCCTCGGGCTGGTACGGCGTGTAGGCCGTCCAGAACTCGGTGCGCGCGGCGAGGTTGTCGACCAGCGCCGGGCAGAAGTGCCGGTAGGCGCCCGCGCCGAGGAAGCTCGGATGATCGTCGGCCGCGACGTTCCTGTCGGCGAGCGACTTCAGCTCGCGAAGCAGGCCGTCCTCGGTGAGCGCCGGCTCGACGTCGAGCGGCCCCGGGTAGCGGCAGTCCTCGGGAATCGCCGACATGATCTCGTCGACGCTGGCCTTGCCGATCACGGCGAGCATCGCCTTGCGATCGGCCTCGGTGTGCTGCACGTAGTGCACGGGAAGGAGTCTCCGGGTGTCGGGTGCGGGGATCGGCGCGGCGCGTCGGCCGCGCGTGCGGCTCAGCCGGCCTCGGCCACGAGCTTGTCGTAGGCGGCCGCGTCGATCAGGTGCGCGGGCGTGCCCTTGACCTTGACCTTGATCAGCCAGCCCTTGCCGTAGGGGTCGCTGTTGATCGTCGACAGGGCGTCGGTCAGCGAGGCGTTGACCTCGACGACCTCGCCGTCGACCGGGCTGTTGAGGTCGGAGACGGCCTTGACCGACTCGATCTCGCCGAAGCTCTTGCCGGCCGCGACCTTGGCGCCCACCTCGGGCAGGCCGAGGTAGACGAGGTCGGAGAGGCTGTGCGCGGCGTGGTCGGTGATGCCGATCGTGGCGATGCCGCCCGCGATGCGGGCCCACTCGTGCGAGGTCGTGTACTTGAGATCGGTGGGATTGGCGTTCATGCCTGCAGGGGCTCCGGTCGTCGGGGGTTTCAGCGCGGGCGGGAGTAGAAGGGCAGCGGGACGAGCTGCACGGCGTGACGGCTCCCGCGGATGTCCAGCTCGAGCGTGGCGGCGCCGGCGTGCGCGCTCGCGACGTAGGCCGTGCCGATGTTCGTGTTCAGCGTGGGCGAGGGCGAACCGCTGCAGACCATGCCGACCTGCGCGCCGCCCGGCAGGTGCAGCGCGTAACCCTGGCGCGGCACGCGCGGACTGTTCGTCGTGAAGCCCACCAGTTTGCGCGCCGGGCCGCTCGCGAGCACCTTCTCGATCGCCGCGCGCCCCGAGAAGTCGTGGGCGTGCTTGATCGGCGCCGTGATCAGCCCGGCCTCGACCGGGTTGGTCGTGTCGTCGAGCTCGTGGCCGTAGAGCGCCATGCCGGCTTCGAGGCGCAGGGTGTCGCGCGCGCCCAGGCCGATGGGCGTCACGCCGTGCGCCTTGCCGCTCTCGAGCATCGCGCGCCAGATGCGCGGCGCGGCGGCGGCCTCGAAGTAGATCTCGAAGCCGTCCTCGCCGGTGTAGCCGGTGCGCGAGATCATCGCCGGCACGTCGCAGACCGTGCCGCGGTAGAAGGCGTAGTACTTCAGCTCGGTCAGCGTGCCGCTGCACAGCGGCGCCATGGTGTCGAGCGAGCGCGGCCCCTGGATGGCGATCATCGCCAGCTCGTCGCTCTGGTCCTCCAGCGTGCAGTCGAAGCGCCGGGCGACCTGCGCCATCCATTCCAGGTCGCGCGCGCGGTTGCCGGCGTTGATGCAGAAGAACATCTCGTCGACGTCGCGGTACACGAGCACGTCGTCGATCGTGGTGCCGTCGGGCCGGCAGAAGAAGCTGTAGCGGATCGCGCCGAACTTCAGCTTGTCGATGGCCACGTGCACGAGGTGCTGCGCGGCCTGCTCGCGCCGCGCGCCGAGGATGCGGGCCCGGCCCATGTGGCACAGGTCGAACAGGCCGGCCTTCGTGCGCACCCGCACGGCCTCGTCGAGGATGCCCTCGTACTGCACGGGCATCGACCAACCCGAGAAGTCGACCAGCCGCGCGCCGGCCGCCTCGTGCTCGCCGGTCAGCGGCGTCCTGCGCAACGTCGTGGAGGTGTTCATGGGCGCCCGTGCGGAAAGCCGCCCATGATCGGAGATCGGCGCGGGCCGCGCCAGACCCTCTCGGGGGCGCGCCCGGGGCGCGGGCCTCAGCCTTCGCCGAAGAGCTTGCGCGCCTCGTCGTCCCAGTCGACGTCGGCGCCCGCGCCGGGCTGCAGGCGCGGCTGATCGCGGTGGCGCAGCCACTCGTCGCGCGAGGCGAAGTCGCCCCTCGGGCGCTGCCGGGCGTGGCGTCCGGCGGGCTCGGCCGCGCGCGAACCTGGCCGCGGCTTCTGGTTCGACTCGATGATCACGCGATACTCGGTGCGCCGCGGGCCGCCGCCCTGCCGCGCGCGCAGCGAGTCGATGAAGTCGTCGGGGAAGCCTTCGAGCAGGTAGCGCGCCGGATCGGTGCTGCGCGCGCGCGCGAACCAGGTCGCGGCGCGCTGCAGGTCGTTCTCGCGGAAGCAGACCTTGCCGAGCAGCAGGTAGGCGTCGAAGGACTCGTGCCCGCTCGAGAGCGCTTCGCGCACGTGCCGGCCCGCGGTGCGGATGTGGCCCGAACGGTACGCGCGCCGGCCGCTCCACAGGTGGTAGCGGGCGCGCAGCGTGAGCAGCAGTCGGCGCAGCGGGAAGACGGGCATTCGCGACTCGCGGACGTCTCGGGAAGAGCGGTTCCGGGGCGGCATCCTAGCACGCGCCCGGCGAGGCGGTCACGGCTCGGGCAGGGTCACGACGACGTCCCGGCCGTCGGCGCCGAGCACGAGGTCCTGCGCGTGGATCGGGTCGCCGCCCTCCGAGATCACTTCGAGGTGATATGGCCCGGGCGCGTAGGTGCCGACGACCCGCCGGCCGCCGAGCGCGGCGCCGCCCAGGATCTCGTCGAGGCTCGACAGGCCGGTGGGCAGCAGGCCGTCGGCGCCCGAGAGCCGCAACTGCAGCCGACCCGTCGCGCGGCCGTTGCCGTCGAGCAGCAGCCGCGTGCCCGGCCGCAGCGTGACGTCGAGCCGCGTCGTCTCGCCCTCGCGCACGAGCACGCCGGGCACGAGCGTGAGCGCGCGGCCGGCCCCGCCGAAGGCCAGCGTCCAGCCGCCGGGGGAGAGATCGTGCAGGGCCCAGCGTCCGCCCGCGTCGCTGCTGGCCTCCGAGAGCGTGCCGTTCCACGAGCCGTTGGCGCCCTTGGCCCAGGCCGAGACGCCCGAGAGCGGCGCGCCCGTCGGGTCGCGCAGCGTGCCCGCCGCGCCGCCCGCCGGCTGCAGCTCGACCTGCACCGAGAAACCCGGCGAGCCGTCGACGACGCGCAGCTCTCCGACGCGCGTGACCGACCAGCCGGGCGTGCCCAGCTCCATCAGGTTGCGGCCGCCGGCCACGAGTTCGTAGTCGCCCGTCGGCAGGTGGCGGAAGCGGAAGTTGCCGGCCCCGTCGGTGAACTCCTCGCCCACGCGATTGCCGCTCGCGGCGAACAGCGCCGCGTCGGGGCGCGCGTCGTCGACGCGCTCGAGCACCACGCGCACGCCGGCCAGGCGCCGGCCGTCGCGTGCGCCCGACACCGTGCCGTGCAGCGTGCCGCCCGCGAGGCGCACGTCGTGCCGCTGCTCGGGCAGGCCGCCGATCACGATCGGGTCGAGCACCGGCGAGCCGGGGGCGTTGCCCGCGACGAAGCCGTCGTCGAGGACGACGCACTGCAGCGCGTAGCGGCCCGCCTCGACGTTCTCCAGCTCGTAGTCGCCCGCTTCGCCCGAGGTGCCGAAGGCGATCTTCCCCCAGCCGCCCTCCTCGGGGATGAGCATGACCATCGCGCCGGCCACCGGCCCGTCCGGCGCCGCGACGGTGCCGTGCAGGCGCGTGCCGCCGGAGGCCTTGACGCGCAGGTCGACCTCGCGCTCCTCGTCCTCGCCCAGCTTCACGGTCGTGAAGACCATGTCCTTCATGAAGTCCATCGGCCCGCTGTCGGAGCCGAAGTTCATGGTGAAGTCCATGCGCATGACGTTGTAGGTGTTGGGCGCGAGCCCCTCGATGCGGTAGCGGCCCTCGGCGTCGGTGCGCGCGCGCTTGAGCGAGGTGCCCAGCGCGTCGCTCGCCATGACCATCACGTCGGGGGCGGGTCGGCCCAGGCCGTCGAGCACGCGCCCGAAGATCACCGAGCCGGCCGGCAGGCGCAGCACGCCGAGGTCGCGCTGCTCGCCCGGCGCGAGCACGAGCGGCTCGAGCACGAGTTCGCGGAAGGCACGGTGCTGCACGCGCAGGCGCAGCTCGCCGCCGCCCAACCCGCCGAGGCGGAAGCGCCCCTGGGCGTCGCTCGTCGCGCCCTGCGTCGTGCCGGTCAGGCCCGCGCTCATCGTCTCGACCAGGCTGCCGCCGCCCGGTCCGACCTGCGCGCCTTCGACGGGCAGTCCGCTGCGCGCGGCGACGACGTGTCCGCTCACGGACGCCTCCGGCGGCAGCATCACGACCAGGCCGCGGCGGCCTTCGGCCCCGACCTCGAGCCCGGGCAGCGTCGTCACGCCGAAGCCTTCGGCCATGACGGTCAGGTCCCACGCGCCGGGGCCGAGATCCCCGATCGTGAAGTCGCCCTCGTCGCGGTCGCGGAAGGCCACGCGCGGCTGCACGCTCTCGAAGCGCTCCTCCATGCCGAAGGGATCGGCGAGCGAGAACAGGCCGCCCGCCGGCGCGAGCGAGACGGTGAAGGTCGGCACCGGCTCGCCGTCGCCGAGCGAGACGACGATGCCCGAGAGCGCGACCGTCGGCTCGAGCACGACGAGCAGGCCGGCGGTGCCCGCCTGCACGTCCTGCCGCGCCATCCGGTAGCCGCGCGCCGAGGCGCGCAGCTGGACCGAGCCCTCGTCGTAGCCCGACAGCCTGAACGAGCCGTCGGGCTGGACCGGCAGCTCGGGCCGCGACTCGCGGTCGAGGGCGGCCGCCATGTCGGTGAAGCTCGGCGGGCGGAAGGCCTGCACGACGGCGTGCGCGATCGGCGCGCCGGCGCCGTCGACGACGCGGCCCTCGATCGAGAGGCCGGCATCGGCGCGCAGCACGATGTCGGCGAGGTCGGCGCCCGAGGCGAGCGCGCGGCTGCCCGACGAGACCGGCCGGTAGCCGGGCTCGGCCAGGCGCACCTCGTAGCTGCCGTCGGGCAGCCCCTGCACGCGGAAACGGCCTTCGGCGTCGGTGTGGTCGGCGGTCTGCAGCGTCTCGCCGTCCGCGAGCGTGTTCATGTTCGCGAGCGAGAGGTCGGTGCGGCGCACGGCCACCTTGGCCTGCCGGACGGGCGCGTCGTCGGCGTCGAGCACGCGGCCCGAGATCGTCCCGCCCGTGCGCAGCACGAGGTCGAGCTGCCGTCGCTCGCCGGGCTGCAGCGGCGGCAGGTCGACGTGCTCGGGGCGCAGCTCGCTCCGGTGGGCGGCGGCCACGCGCAGCGTGAGGGGAACGCCGGCCGGGATCCGCGGCAGCGTGAAGGCGCCCTGCGCGTCGGTGGGTACGCGCGCGGTCTTCACCATGCTCGCGCCGGCGTCGAAGACCATCCACGGGTCGAAGCGGCTGGCGCCCTCGATCTCGGCGCCGGCGACCGGCGCGCCCGAGACGTCGAGCACGCGGCCGCGCACCGAGGCGCCGCGCACGAGCGGCACGTCGACCTCGTCGTCGTCGCGGCCGACGCGCAGCGCGGGATGGACGTACAGGTGCTCGGCCTCCGTCGCGATCCACGCGCCGCCGACGGGCAGGTCGTGCATCTCGAAGCGCCCGTCGGCGCCGACCTCGGCGGTCGCGAGGCGCAGCAGGCGCTCGGGGCCCGGGCGCCAGGCGTCGGCGTTCGCGGGTTCGGCGCTGCCCGTCTGCGGCGGCGTCAGCGGCTGCAACTCCACCAGGCCGCCGCTCTCGCCGCCCTCGCCCATGAGTTCGCGCAGGCCGCGCACGTCGGGGCGCGGACGCCGGCCGCTCGCGACGAGCGCCAGGTCGGCCGGCAGCGCGCCGCCGTCGGCGATCGTGACCCGGCCGCGCAGCGTGCGTCCGGCCCACGTCACGGCCCCGCTCTCGGCTCCGTCCGCGCCGACGTGCCCGGAGTGCAGCGCCGTCTCGGCGGCCGCGATGGGGCGCGGCAGGCCGCCCTCCGCCGTCGGCGACGCGGCGGGCGCTGTGGCGGCCCGCGACGCCTCCGGCGCGACGGGTTTCTCCGTCACCGCCTCGGGCGTCTCGAGCACATGCAGCACGAGCAGGGCCAGCGCCGTGAGCGCCGCGGCGACGAGCAGGGCAGGTCCCAATCGACGCAACGGCGTGTCTCCTCAGCCCGTAGACTGGCGCGCACACCCCGCCGCCCGGGACGACCATGACTCGCACCACCTCGCTGCGCCTGCTGTACCTGCTGTTCCTGCCGGCCGCAGCGCTGCTGATTCTCGCACTCGCGCAGAGCGGGGGCGATGGCGATTCGATGGCCGGGGAGCAGGGCGCGCCGCGCACGGAGGCCGGCTCCGTCGCCGACTCGGCGCGCTTCGCGAACGAGAACGGCGCGCCCGTCGCGCCGCGGCCCATCGAAGGGCTCGAAGCGATCGAGCCGACGCCCGCGCCGCCCGACCTGGCGAGCGCGCTGCTCGCGCAACCCACCGGGCAGGTGAGCGGACGCGTGCTCGACGCCGCGCAGCGGCCCGTCGGCGGCGAGCCGGTGTACCTGCTGCGCCGCTCCGACCCCTGGCGCGCGGGATTGGCCGAGTCGCGCGAGCCGACCGCCGCCGAGCGCCTGGTGGCCGGCGTCGTCACCGGCGGCGACGGCGGCTTTGCGCTCCCGGCCAGCGCGGGCGCCGAGTACGAGCTGCTCGCGGGCGGCGGGCAGTGGCCGCGGCGCGCGCTGAGCGACGTGCAGGCCGGCGACACGCTGCAGATCGTGCTGCCCGAGAGTTTCGTGCTCGAAGGACAGGTCGTCGAGCGCGACAGCGGTCTGCCGCTCGGCGGCGTGCCCGTGCTGGCGCTCGCGCCCGACCGCGCGCTGCTCGCGACGACCGACGCCGAGGGCCGCTTCACGATGCAGCCGCTGCCCGAGACGGTCTGGGTCGTGGGGAGCTGGACGCCGGGCTCGGGCTACGGCCTGGTGACCGAGGTGCTGCCGGCGCTCGGGCCCGTCCGCGTCGAGTTGCCGCCGGGCCGCGAGATCGTCGGGCGCGTCGTCGACGGCGAGAGCGGCGAGAGCGTCACGCCGACGTCGCTGCGCTTCCGCATCGACCTCGAGGCCGAGCTGCTCGGCGCAGATGCGCTGCCGGGCCTGCAGGTCGTGCACGACGAACTCGTCGCGACCGAGGGCGGGAGCTTCCGCATCGCGAGCGGCCCGAGCACGGGCTTCACGCTCGAGGTCGAGGCCGAGGGCTACCTGCCCGAGCGTTACGACCGCTACGAGCAGCGCGAGCTGGGCGAGGACGACGAGATCGAGATCTCGCTGCGCAAGGTGCCGCCGGTCACCGGCCGCGTCGTCGTCGCCGACGGCGGGGCGCCGCTGGCCGACGCGACGCTGAGCCTGAGCGGCCCGCAGGGGCCGGTGGCGGAGGGCCAGAGCGGCGCCGACGGCGGCTTTTCGCTGCTGCCCGCGGCGTGGGACGGCCGCGGGCCGCTCTGGCTGCAGGCGACGGCCGGGGCGCTCGGCGCGCGCCTCAAGCTCGGCAAGAGCACCGAGGATCTGCTGCTGCAGCTCGTTCCGCAGGTCGAGCTGCTCGTGCGCGCCGAACTGGCCGGGGCGCCGCAGCCGCAGGCCGACGTGGGCGTGTCGTCGGCCGACGCGCTGCTCTCCGTCGCGCGCACGGGGCCCGACGGGACGGCGAGCATCGTCCATGCGCTCGCCGGTCCCGAGACGACGAGCCTGAGCGTCTCGGCGCGGCACGGCGCGCTGCAGAGCCTGCCCGTCGACGTGCCGCTCGCCGAGATCGTCGCCGGCCAGCCCGTCGTCGTCGCGCTCGACGGCGGCGAGTGGATGGCCGGCCAGGTCGTCGACATCTACGGGCGACCGGTGCCCTCGGCGCTCGTGAGCGTGCGGCAGCGCACGGGCGAGGGCGCCAAGCAGCGCAGCCAGGCGCGTTGCGACGACGAGGGCCGCTTCCGCCTCGGGCCGCTCGTCGCCGGGCAGGGTTGGTCGCTCTACGTGCGCGCCGAGGAGTTCCGCGACCTCAACCTGCACGAGGTGTACGCGGGCGGCGACCCGCTGTGGCTCGAACTGCAGCCGGTCGTGCGCTGGGAGGGCGCGATCATGGACGTCGCCAGCGGCCAGCCGCGCAAGCGCTGGTCGGGGCAGTTGCGCGTGCAGGTCACGGAGGAGGGCCGCACCTTCATGAAGGGGGCGCGCGACCGCGTCCGGGACAAGCCGAACGTCCCCGGCGGCTTCTCCGTCGCGCTCTCCGACCCCGGGCGCTACGAGCTGCGCTTCCAGGCCGACGGCACGGTGCCCGTCACGGTGGGCCCGATCGACTTCGACGGGCGCACGCCGCCCAAGTGGACCGACGTGCGCCTGTTCCCGGCGGCGATGCTGGTCGTCGAAGTGCTCGACGGGCGCGGGCGGCCGGTGAGCGGTTACGAGGTCGCGGCGATCCCCTGGGAGCACGCCGCGCAGGCCGAGTTCCCCGCGGGCGAGGTGCGCAAGCAGGGTCGGACCGAGCGCACCGACGGCGCGGGCCTGGCGGAGTTCAACCTCGGCGAGGGCGGCGCGTTCCGCGTCGCGGGCGGGCCGAGCCTGTGGCTCGACGGCGCGATGCTCAACGTGGCGCCCGGGCCGGCCGTCCGGCGCTCGTACCACCTGCCGGCGACGGGCGACCTCGAAGTCTCGCTCAGCGACGAGAACGGCCGGCCGCTCACCGGCGTGTACGTCGAGCTGCGCTCGCACCGCAACGAGAAGGGTTTCGACCTGACGCGCCGCCAGAGTCTGCGCGGCGAGGCCTCCACCGCGCTGTTCGAGTCGCTGCCGCCCGGCGACTACACGCTCACGCTGCGTCGGCGCAACTACACCACGCTGCGCAAGGACGTCGCGGTGCCGGCCAACGCCACGCGACGCGAGCAGATCGCCCTGCAGCCGCGCGCCAAGGAGCAGGCCCAGGCGGTCAACAACGCGCTCAAGCAGCTCGGCTACCTGCGCTGAGCCGCGCCGCCCCCGCGGCGGGCGGGGGCCTCAGCGCGGCGGGAGCGTCACGCGCAGCACGCCGGGCCCGGCCACGGCGTGCTCGGTCCGCCGGCCGTCGGGCCAGGCGACGAGGAGCGCGGTCGGCGTGCGCGCGCCGAGGCCGAAGCGCACGCCGCGCTCGTGTCCCGAGAGGTAGCTGTCGCCGCGGCGCACGATCGCGTGCTGTTCGCTGCCGTCGGTGCAGCGCAGCGTGACGCGCGCGCCGACGGCCTCGCGAGACACGGCCGCGCCGTCGCCTTCGGGCAGCACGTGCACGTAGCGCCCGCCGCGCTCGTTGCGCAGCAGTTGCAGCGGGCCGTTGTTGTTGGTGATCGCCAGGTCGAGGTCGCCGTCGCCGTCGACGTCGGCCGCCGCCACCCCGCGCGAGGCCCAGGCCCGCGCGAAGGGTTCACCGGCCCGCTCGGGAGGGACGAGCTGCCAACGGGGCACGTCGCGATGCGTGCGCAGCGAGCCGGGCACGGTCACGTTCTCGTACAGGTGGTCGGGCTGCGGCACGCAGCGCATCGTCGTTTCGTAGTCGGGGCTGGTGTAGCCGTTGGCGACGTACAGGTCGAGGTCGACGTCGCCGTCGAGATCGGCGAGCACGCAACCCCAGCCGACGAAGCCGACGCTGCTCTGCGCGAGGCCGGCGGGCACGGCGATGTCCTCGAAGCGCGGCATGAAGCTGCGCGCGCTGGCGCGGTGCACGGCGTTGTTGCGGTACAGGCCGTTGGGTTCGAGCTGCCAGTAGGTGGCGAAGAGGTCCTCGTCGCCGTCCTCGTCGATGTCGCCCGCGGCCAGGCCCATGCCGCCGCGCGGGTCGTCGAGCCCGACGTGCAGCGCGATCTCGGCGAAGCGCGGCACGCCGTCCGTGCCGGGCCCGAGGTTGTGCCAGAGCACGTTGGGCGTCGTGTCGTTGGCGACGTACAGGTCGGGCCGGCCGTCGTCGTCGTGGTCGAACCACAGCGCGCCGAGGCCCTTGCCCGGCGCGCCCGAGAGCCCCGCGCGCGCCGTGATGTCCTCGAAGGTGCCGTCGCCGCGGTTGCGATACAGCACGTCGTCCTGGCCGGGGAACACGTAGGGCAGCATCGCGATGGGGTCTTCGCGGCGCTGGCTGGGCCGCTCGCTCTCGGGCGGGATGAGCGACAGGTCGAAGCGCAGGTAGTTGGCGACGAACAGGTCGAGGTCGCCGTCGCCGTCGATGTCGGCCCACGCGACGCTCGCGCCCCAACCCGCGTCGCCCGTACCGGCGCTCTCGGTGATGTCGGTGAAGCGGCCCCCGTCGTTGCGCCACATGACGTTGGGGCCGTCGTTGGTGACGTAGAGGTCGGGGTCGCCGTCGTCGTCCCAGTCGGCGAAGGAGGCGCCCATGCCGGCCGCGCCGGTGCGCAGCAGCCCCTGCGCCTCGGTGACGTCGGTGAAGACGCCGCGGCCGTCGTTGAGCCACAGCCGACCGCTCTGCTCGGTGCCGCCCACGACATAGAGGTCGGGATCGCCGTCGCCGTCGACGTCGGCGAAGGCCGCGCCGGGGCCCATCGTGGGGCGGATGTCCCATTGGTCGGCGCCCTCGACGTGCGTGAACTGCAGGCCCGCCTGCGCGGTGATCTCGGTGAACCAGCCCTGCGGGCCCGCGCCCGTCGCGCCGGCGGCGCCGTCGCGCGCGCCGTCGTCGGCCTCGCCCTGCGCGCCCGGCAGCCGCTCGCCGAGGGCCGCGGCGCGCTGCGCGTCGAGCGCCAGCGTGCCGCCGTTGTTCAGCCAGGCCACCATGCGTCCGCCGACGCCGAGCAGGTCGACGTGGCCGTTGCCGTCGAGGTCGCCCGCGAGCAGCCGGCGCGCCTCGCCGCGCAGCAGAAGGCCGTCGGCGCCCGTCGCGCCCGCGACCTGCAGCAAGCCGCGCGCGCCGGCCAGCCCGAGGCCGATGCGCAGCCCGCGCCCCTCGAACCGCGCCTCGTCGGGCACGCCGTCGCCGTTCAGGTCGGCCTCGATGCGCGTGGCCGGGCCGGGCGCGTCGGCCGCGCCGTCGAGCTGCGCCGCGATCGTCGCGTCGGGCAGCGCGTCGCTGCGTTCGTGCCAACTGCCGATGCCGGAGTACTCGAGCCGCACCGTCGTCTCGCCGCGTCGTGCCCACGCGTCGAGGCCCTGCGCCACGAGCCGTTGCACCGGCGCCAGCCGGTCGAGCGCGGTGCCGGGCGTCTCGTCGTGCCAGCCCCGCTCGTCGCGGCGCAGATACGCCAGGCGCTCGCTCGTCGCGACGAGCAGGTCGAGATCGCCGTCGCCGTCGGGGTCGAGCGCCGCGACGTCGAGCACCTCGGCGCCGTCGTGGCCCACCGGCACGGGTCGCGGCACGAAGGCCAGCGGCGGCGGCCCGCCGCAGCCGCCGAGGGCGAGGGCCAGCAGGGCGGCGAGCGCGGCGCGCGAGGGCATGCGCGCATCGAAACGTCGCGGGGGCCCCGGCGCAAGACCGGCGGCGCACATCGCGGTGCGGCGCCCGCTCAGCCCGCCGCCTTGCGGGCGACGACGGCGTAGCCGAGGCAGGCGTCGCGGTCGTCGCTGAAGCGCTCGCACAGCACGAAGCCGAGCTGCGCGAGCGCGACGAAGGGCAGCACCAGCGGCGCGCGCCAGCGCGACAGCGAGACGGCGCCGTCGCGGTGGCGGCTGCGCGCGGCGAAGCTGCGCAGCAGCCACTGCGCGAGGAGATTGCCCGCGGCGCTGGCGTAGTTGCCGCGCGGCGTGATCGACTCGATCGCCAGCCCGTGCCGGCCCAGCAGCGCGGACAGTCCCGCCGGCGTCCAGCGCGTGTAGTCGTGCGGCAGCGCGTGCAGCGGCGCGATGAAGGGCACGGTCAGCAGCAGCCGGCCGCCGGGCGCGAGCACGCGCGCAACCTCGGCCACACAGGCGTCGGGATGCGCGAGGTGCTCGAGCACCTCGATCATCAGGCCCGTGTCGAAGCGCCCGCTCGCGAAGGGCAGCCGCGAGCCGTCGCCCCAGACGTCGACGGCGCCCTGCAGGAAGTGGCTGCGCTCGGCCGTGATCCCGGGCGAGAGGTTCTCGCAGGAAGGCGGGTATTCCAGCCCGACGTAGCGCGCGACGTGCGGCGCGAACAGCGCGCCGTAGGGCCGCTCGCCCACGCCGACGTCGAGCATCCAGCCGCGCGCCTGCGGCGCGAGCCCGGCGATCGAACGGCGGATGTGCCGCGTGTCGATCCAGTAGGGGCTGAAGGGCGAGCGCCGATAGAGCGCCGCGAGCCGCGCCCGCAGCGGGGCGCGACTGCGTTCGAGGGTCGGCGCCGTGGCGGCGGGCGGCATCCCGGCCAGTGTAGGAAAGCGCCGCGCCCGGACCTCCTCGGCGCTCGCGGCCGCACGCCGCGCCGCCCGGGGCCAAGGGCTGGCGCGCCGGGCCGCCGCTCGCCGACAGTGGCGGCGTGGAGCGCATCGCGTACACCGCCGAGGAGTCGCTGGCGATGGATCGCTGGCTCATCGAGGAGCGCGGCTTCACGCTGCCCGCGCTCATGGAGGCGGCCGGGGCGGCCCTGGCGAGTGCGGCGCGGCAGGCCCTGCTCGAGCGCGGCGCGTGCCGCGTCGTGCTGCTCGTCGGCCCGGGTCACAACGGCGGCGACGCGCTCGTCGCGGGGCGACTGCTGCGGCAGCGGCACGGCCTGGAGGCGGAGACCTGGCGGCCGCTCGCGGAGCCGCCGCGTCGACCGCGGCTCGACGCCGACACGCTGCTCGTCGACGGACTGTTCGGCGTGGGGCTGTGCCGGCCGCTGCAGGGCGAGGCGCGGGCCGCCGTGGAGCACGTGAACGCGGGCGCGGCCGACGTGCTCGCGGTCGACATCCCGAGCGGGCTGCACGCGACGAGCGGCGCGGTGCTCGGCGCGGCCGTGCGCGCGCGCCGCACGCTGTGCTTCGTGGGGCCCAAGGCGGGCTTCTTCGTCGGCGCCGGTCCGGCGCACGTCGGCGCCTGGACCGTCGCCGAGATCGGCTTTCCGGCCGTGGACGCCGAAGTGTGGGTGCGCGCGCGTCGTGCCGGCCGCGACAGCGAAGGTGGCGTCCTCGACGGCCCCCGCGAACGCGGCTAGAGTTGCGGCCGTCCCCCGGAACGAGTCGCGCAGCCATGGGCCTGCTGGCGTGTCTGTTCTCGATCGTCGCGGCCATGCCGAGCGACGGGCCGCAGTCGCCGCCGACGAACCTGCTCGTGCTCTACGTCGACGACCTCAACGTCGATCTGCGCCTGCCCGGCGTGCAGACGCCCCACATCGATGCGCTGGAGGCCCGCGGCGTGCGCTTCGATCGCGCCTACGCCGCGCATCCGTTGTGCACGCCCTCGCGCATCGCGCTGCTCGCCGGCCAGTACACGCACCACACCGAGGCCGTCGCCAACGACTACGCCGGCCCGCCCTTCGAGGTGAACCGCGTGGCCTACCTGCCGCGCCTGCTGCGGCAGTCGGGCTACTGGTCGGCGCGCGCCGGAAAGGTGTTCCACTTTCCGCAGGCGGGCTGCTTCGACGTCGAGATCGACGAGCCCGACGACCCGTGGATCGTCAAGCCGCTGCTGCCGCACATCCCCAACAGCGGCGGCACGATCTACGGCGGGCCCTTCCTCAACGGGCCCGACGGCAGCCTCGGCAAGATGCAGGACACCAAGAACGCCGACGCCGCGATCGCGATGCTGGGCACGGCCGCCGCACAGCTCGCCGCGACCGGCCAACCCTTCGCGCTGTGGTTCGGGCTGCAGGCCACGCACGACCCGTTCATCTACCCCGAGGCCTACGGCGCGCTCTACGACACCTCGATGGTGCCGCCGCTGCCCGTCGGCGAGCAGACGCTGCCGTGGAAGTCGGCGGTCAACAAGGCCTCGTGGTCGACGCACTGGTTCTACGACCCGGCCTGGGGCGCGACGGTCGCCGAGCGGCGCGCGCAGGCGCTGCTGGCCTACTTCCGCTGCATCAGCTTCATCGACGCCGAGATCGGGCGCGTGCTCGGCCGGCTCGAGGCGCTGGGCCTGGCCGAGTCCACCGTCGTCGTGCTGGTGAGCGACCACGGCTGGTCCTTCAGCGAGCACGCCCACATCGGCAAGCTGAAGGGCTTCGACGAGGACATCGTCGCGCCGCTGATCATCGCGGCGCCGGCGCTGCCGTCGAGCTGCGGCCAACTCGTCGCGACGCCCGTCTCGCAGGTCGACCTGTACCCGACGATCACCGAGCTGCTCGGGGTGCGCGCTCCGGCCGGGCTCGACGGCACGAGCCTGGTGCCGCTCATGCTCGACGCGAGCGTGCCGCACCCGCCGGCCTTCTACACCTCGCACCACGAGAGCGGCTTCAACCTCGTGCGGCACGTCGTGCAGCGCGACGCGGGCACCGGCGAGGTCTGGAAGCTCGCGGCCTGGGAGGCCGACGATTCGATCCCTCAGGTGCACCAGCTCTACAACCTGAGCGCCGACCCGGGCGAGTACGTCAACCTGTATCCTGCGCCCTCCGCTCAGGCCAAGGTCGCCGAGCTGCGCGGCGCGCTCGTCGCGGTGGGCCTGCTCGGGCCGCTGGCGCGCAACTTCGGCATCGGCACGGCGGGCGCGCTCGGCGTGCCGGCGCTCACGTGGTCCGGGCCCCCGGTGCCCGGCGCCGAGGGACTGCTCGCGCTCGGCAACGCCGCGGGCGCGCCCACGATCGCGCTGCTCAACGCCGGCCTGTCGGGCTACGACTGGGGGTCGTCGCCGAGCCTGTTCGTCGTGCCGCAGTGGTCCTTCGTCGTGCCGCTCCCGGAGGACGGCCTGAGCGTCGAGGTGCTGCTCCCCGAGGGCGCGGTCTTCCACGAGGTGCCGCTGGGCGTGCAGCTGCTGCACCACGACCTCGCCGCGCCCAAGCAGATCGCGATGAGCCGCGGCCTCTCGCTGTTCCTCTCGTACTAGCGGGGCGCGTCGCCCGGACGCGCCGGCTCGACGGGCGCCCGCGCGAGCAGCTCGAGCGCCGCCGCGAGCGCCTCGCGCGTGCCGGCCAGCGCCAGCAGGTCGTCGGCGCGCAGCCGTTCGCCCGCGGACGGCGCGACGATGCGCGCGCCGTCGCGGCTGATCGCGATCACCGAGGCCCCGGTCAGGCCGCGCAGGTTCAGCTCGCGCAGCGAGCGGCCGACGGCCGGCGCGTCCGCGCGCAGCCGCACCTCGCCGAGGTGCCCGAGGCCGGGCAGCAGCTGCTCGGCCTGCTGCAGCTCGACCTGCTCCTCGGGCGAGGGCGTCGGCGCGCCGGCGTGCTTCACCAGCAGCTCGGCGACGAGTTCGGCGCCGGCGCGCGCGTGCGCCGCGAGATCGGTCGTGCGGCGCCAGAAGGTGATGCCCGTGACGAGCAGCGCCAGCGCCAGCAGCGGGGCGCCGATCCACGGCGGCAGGAAGGGCTGCGTGAGCGCCAACAGCGGCAGCATCACGACGAGCACGACGCCGAGCTGGAAACTCACCAGCAGCGCGCGGCGCGGCGCGGCGGCGAAGCCGGCGCCGACCTCGGGCGCGGCCGGCAGCGCGGCG
>CAZBBB010000023.1:0-38465 GCA_964490005.1 uncultured Phycisphaerales bacterium
ACACGGGCGTCGCCCCGCTGGTCGAGGCGCTGGCGGCGCTCGCGCGCGACGCCGAACTGCGCGCGCGCCTGGCGGCCGGCGCCGCCGCCCGCGACCTGCGGGCGCACGAGTCGGAGGCCGTCGGCGCGGCGCTCGCCGCGCTCTACGACGAGTTGGCCGCCCCGCGACTGGAGATCGAGGCCCGCGCCAGCCAGACTGCGCGCGCATGCATCTCGTCGTCCTGACGCAGGTTCTCGATCGGCGCGACGCCGTGCTGGGCTTCTTCCACGGCTGGTGCGAGGCCTTCGCGCGACACGTCGAGCGCCTGACGGTCTTCGCGCAGCGCGTCGGCGAGGTCGAGTTGCCGCCGCACGTGCAGGTGCGCTCGCTGGGCAAGGAGGGCGGTGCGGGGCGCCTGGCGATGCTGCGTCGGCTGCAGGGCGGGCTCGTCGCGCTGCGCCGGCCCGACGCGCTGTTCGTGCACATGGTGCCGCGCCTGGCGCTCTACGCCGGGCCGGTCGCCGTGGCGCGCCGGCTGCCCGTGTATCTCTGGTACACGCACAAGGGCGTCGACCGCAATCTGCGCCTGGCGATGCCGCTCGTGCGCAAGGCCTTCACCGCCAGCGAGGAGTCGTTCCGGCTGCGCAGCGCGCACGGGCGGCGCGTCGTCACCGGGCACGGCATCGATTGCGAGCGCTTCGCGCCGCCCGCCGCGCCGCGCACGGTCGACGTGCTGTGCGTGGGACGCATCGCGCCGAGCAAGGGTCAGGACGAACTGCTCGACGCGCTCGCGCTGCTGCCGACGTGCCCGCGGACCGAGTTCGCGGGAGACATCCTGCTGGCGGGCGACGGGGCCTATCGCGACGCGCTGGCGGTGCGCGTGGCCGGCTTCTCGGGCGCGGTGCGCCTGCTCGGCGCCGTGCCGTGGCTGGAAGTCGCCGACCTGATGCGGCGCGCGCGCGTGCTGGTCAACGCCAGCCGCACGGGCAGCGTCGACAAGGTCGTGCTCGAGGCCATGGCCTGCGGCACGCTGCCGCTCTCGTGCAACGAGTCCTTCGCGCCGCTCTTCGGCGCCGAACTCGCGCCGCGGCTGATGTTCCGGCGCGACGACCCGGCGCACCTGGCCGCGCAACTGCGCGCGCTGCTGGCCCTGCCGCCGGCCGAGGCCGAGCGGCTCGGCGGACGGCTGCGCGGCCTGGTCACGCCGGCGCACGACCTGCGCCGCCTCGCGCCGCGCCTGGTCGACGAGATGCGGCCGGCATGAGGGGGCGCGCGTGACGGGCGGCGCGACGGGCGGCGCGGCCGGCGCGGGGCGCCCGGGTCCGACGGTCGGCGCCGGGCAGGGCCGGGCGCAGCTCGGCGACCAGGTCACGCTGCGCCTCGGCATCCTGCGCGGACTGTCGCGCTATCTGGCCCGGCTGCGCGGCCCCGACGGCGCGCTGGTCTGTCCGCGCCACCGCGTCGAGCACACCGGCAAGAACGTCTACGGCGCGCTCATCGACCTGTACAACTGGCGCTACACGCGCGACGAGACCTTCCTCGAGCCGCTGCGCGTGGTGGCGCTGCGCACGGTCGACAACCTCGGCGAGGATCCCGAGAGCCGCGTGCCCGTGTTCCTGCCGGGACGCGTCGACCCGCGCAACGCCTCGACCAACGCGATCGACGGCGGCGCCTGCGCCGACGTGCTCGCGACGCTGCTCGAGGAGGTCCCCGAGGCCTTCTCCGACGAGGAGCGCGCGCGCATCGCCGACGCGCTCGAGCGCCACGTCGAGGGCTACCTGCGCCACGCGGCGCGCGATCGGCCGATCACGGCGCAGCGGCTGTGGGCCGGCACCGGCGTGGCGCGCGCGGCGCGCCTGCTGCGGCGCGACGACTGGGCCGCCGACGCCCTGGCGGGCTGCGCGCGCGCGCTCGACGAACTCACGCCCGACGGCATCTCGCCCTACATCCCGGCCGGCAGCGACCACTGCACGCACCCGGGCCTGGCCGACATCTCGACCTTCTACCACTCGCGCACGCCGGGCTTCGTGCTCTACATCCACGAGGTGCTCGGCCGGCCGCTGGCCGGGCGCGACGCCGAGCGCGTGCGCGGCTCGCTCGACGCGCTCGTCGCGATGCGCGACGGCGCCTTCCGCAAGGTGCTGCACAACGAGGCCAAGGCCTGGTACTGGGAGAGCGACTACGAGGTCGCGAGCCATCCCTTCGACGTCTTCGCGCTGCAGAGCGGCGCGCGGCGCTTCGACTCGGCGCTCTACCGGGACGAGGCCGGGCGCGCGATGGAGGAGTGGATCGGCCACCTCGATCCCGACGGGGGCGCCGACAGCCACCACGGGCGCGGCGTGAACTTCCAGTGCCGCGTGTTCTGGACCGGCCACGCGGCGTGGATCGCGCGCGTGCTGCATGACGTCGCGCTGCAGGGCGCGCCGCGCGCGCCCTGCACGCTCGACCTGCCGGCCGCCGGGCTGGTGCACGTCGAGACCGAGCGCGCCGTGGCCGTGCTGCGCGGCGGCCACCCGGCGGGCGGCAATCTCTTCGGCTGCGATCTGGGCGGCGGCCAGCTGCAGTCGCTGTGCGTGCGTCCCGACGCGCGCATCGCGCGCGGCACGGAGCTGCTCACGCGGCGCCGCTTCCTGCGCCGGCGGCCGGGCAGCTTCGCGCACCGGCCCGCGAGCGGCCCGGGCGCGCTGCGACGGCTGGCCGCGGTGCTCGCCGCCGACCGCTCCGATCTGCGCTTCCGGCTGTACGTCGCGAGCGTCGAGTGGCGCGCGGGACGCCGGCTCGGCGCGCTCGGCTACGCGCTGCGGCACGTCGTGCGTCGCTCGCTGGCCGAGAGTTCGGCCTGGTGCGCGAGCCATCTCGACGCGCGGACGACGCAGACGGTGCGGGGCGACGAGGTGCTCTTCGAGGGCGGCCTGGCCGGGCGCGACGGCGTGCGCCTGCCGGGCAGCGCGACGCTCCGACGCTACCGCTTCCTGCCCGGCGAGGTCGCGCTCGAGGACGAGTTGACGCTGCGCGACGCGCGCGGCCCCGTCGAGTACCGGCTGCCCGACGCGCTGGCGGACGTCGAGGTGCGCTGCGAGGGAGCCGTCGCGCGGCGCGCCGGAGCGCGGGTGGTGGCCGACGCGCGCGGCGGGACGCTGCGCCTGCGGATCACGGGCCGCTGGATCACCTGAGCGCGCGCGCGCGGTAGGTCCTCAGGGCGCGCTCGACGGCCGGGTCGGGCGTGCCGTCCGCCCCGCCCGGCGGCAGCGCGCGCTCGGCCCCGGGCGGGAGCACGACGAGTCCGTTTCCGTCCAGCCGGGCCACCGCGCCCTCGGCGTCGCGCAGGTGCAGCCAGGCCGAGGTCTGCAGGGTTCCCGTCAGCAGCAGTTGCGGCAGCCGCGCGATGTCGAACCAGCCCCGCTCGACGCCGGGCGGCAGGCCGGCGCCGGACAGCACGAGCGCCACGCGGTGCGCGCCGTCCTCGGCCGAGGCCCGCCGGAGCTGCGCGGCGCCCTCGCCGTACGGAGCGGCGAGCACGAACAGGTCCGCCGCACTCAGCGAGCGCGCGAGCCGCTCGAGCTGCGCGTCGAGTTCCGCGCTCGCTGCGGCCGGCCCGGCCGCGACGTGCCACCACAGCAGCAGCGGCCGCGCGTCGGCCTCCGCGAGCAGCGCGAGCGCGCGCTCGCCGAGCGCGTCGGCCGTCTGCGCCGAGGCGCGCAGCGTGCGCTGGAAGTCCCGCGCGAGCGCGGCGGGCGAGGCCTCGGGCACGAGCGCGACCGTGCGATAGCCGCGCGCCTGCCACTCCAGCGTCAGGCCGGCCGCGGGCTGCGGCTCGGCCCGCGCTTCCTCGGGGGAGAGCCCGGCGAGCAGCGCGGCGAGCCCGGGGGCCTCCTCGGGCCAGCGCGAGACGGCGCCCGCCAGCACGAGCGGCGCGGGCAGCGCGGCCGCGAGGCGCGGCAGCGCGCCGCGCGTGAAGGCCTCGGCACCCAGCCCCGAGACCGTCACGAGCACGATGTCGGGCGGCGGGGCGCGCTGCTCGCCCGGGCGCTCGCCCGGCAGGAATCCAGGCCAGGGGCCCGTGGTGTCGAGCGCGCGCAACTCGCGCCGCGCCAGGCCCGGCTCGGCGCGCAGTTGCAGCAGCGCCGCGTCGGCGCCGGTCGGCAGCGCGTTGGCCGCGTGCAGGCGCCGCGCGGCGGAGACGGGGTCGCTGGCGTGGGCCGCCGCGGCGAGCACCGGGCGACGGGCGAGCAGCGTCGTGACCGCCGGGCGGCGCCCGGCCTCCACGAGCACGACGTCGCGGGGCGCGCCCGCGTCGAGCGCGAGCAGGCTCTCGGCGTCTCGCGCCGCCTGCGGCTCGACCAGCAGCAGGCGGCCGTCGACGGTCGCCAGCGGACGGGCCGCGCCCGCGTGCAGCGCCAGCGTCCACACCGGCCCCGGCAGCAGGAACACGACGAGTCCGGTGAGCACGATCTGCGCTCGACGGCCGCCGCGCTCGACGAGCTGCCGCGCACCGTTGGCGAGCGGCACGGCGAGCACCAGCGCCAGGCAGCGCGCGGCCTCGCTGCCGGTGTCCTGCGGCGCGCGCAGCAGCAGCGCCAGCGGCACCGCGAGCAGCAGCAGTCCGACGAAGAAGAAGGCCTCGCGCCCGGGGCTCGCGTGCAGTTGGCGCACGCCCGGCAGGAACAGCATGCAACCCGGCGCGACCGCGGCGAGCAGTCCCCACGCGATCGTCGAACCGTCGGCGTCGAAGCGCGGGCGCGGCTCGACCCACAGCCAGGCCAGCGCCGCGGCGGCCAGCACCGGCAGCACCAGCCCGAAGAAGGGTGCGCGGAGCAGCGTCGGTTCCCCGGGTCGCCGCGCGCGGTTGCTGGGGTGCGGATCGTTGTCCGGATGGTGGCGCCCGGCCAGGTGCGACCAGCCGACGCCGAGCACCCAGCCGGGCAGCAGCAGCAACGCCGCCGACGGACGCGCGAGCACCAGGCCGAAGGCCGCCATGGTCGCCAGTCGCGGGACATGCCAGCTCGCCCGACGCAGCGTGGACATCGTCGCGGCGATCAGCAGCGCGACGAAGGCCAGCGCGAAGGGCAGCGAACCGCCCCCGAGGAAGGGCGTGATGGCCGTGTCGAGGGCCGGGTCGAAGCGCGCGGTGAGCGGCGCGCCGCCGCTGCCGCGCGCCAGCGCGCCCACGAGGAACAGCGCCGCGAGCGGGTTGAGCCCCAGCAGCGCGGCCAGCATCGCGCGCGTGGCGCCGCGATTGCCGCGCAGCCGCGCGATGGCCTCGGCCGAGAGCAGCAGCACGGCCGCCAGCGAGGCCAGCGCGAGCAGCGCCGAGGCCGTCGCGGGGTGGCAGCCGCTGCCGGCCGCGAGCCCGGCGACGGCCGCCGCGGCGAACTGCGCCGGCCCCAGGCGCGCGCCGGCGAGGAAGGGGTCCTCGCCGCCGGCGAGGAAACCCTGCGCTTGGGCCGCGACGACGAGGTGGCCGCTGTCGGGCGCGGGCCGTTCGGGCGGCGCGGCCCAGAGCGCCGCCGCGAGGGCCGACAGCAGCAGCGCCAGGCAGACCGGCGTGCGCGCCGGGTACAGCGGCATCGGCGCGGGGTGCGGCGGCTGGCGCGCCGACCAGCGCAGGAACCACAGCGAGCGCAGCGTGCCCGCCAGGCACAGCGCGAGCGTGGCGGCGTGCACGACCGTGCCGGGCGCCTGCAGCCCGGCGAGCAGCGGCGCGGCGAGCACGAGCGGCGTGAGCGCGAGCGCGCCGCCGACGAGGAAGAAGCGCCGGTCGAGCACCGAGACCACGCGCAGCAGCCCCCAGCCCGGCGCCAGCAGCAGCGGCAGCGCCGTCCACGTCGAGCCGGGCGCCCGCCACCACGCCCACCAGCCCGCGCACGCCAGCAGCAGCGGCGCGCCGGCTCGGAGAATCCGGCTCGACATGGTTCGGGAGGTTACGGACTGTATGTTGGCGACGCCACATGCTCCGACACGCGCTGACACGCCTCGATCTCGTGGCGAACATCCGCTTCCCCGGCCATCGCGCCCACGGCATCCAGGTGGCGGCGATGGCGGAGGCCTTGTCCGCCACCGGGCTCGCCACCGACGTCGTCGTGCCGCGCCGCTTCCCGGCGCTGCGCGAGGACGCTTGGACGCACTACGGCGTCAAGCGCACCTTCGGCGTGCAGCGTCTCGCGAGCCTCGACGCGATCGACCTCGTGCCGCGCCGCTTCCAGCGGCTGCCCTTCCTGGTGCAGTCGGCCACCTTCGGCTGGCGCGCGCTGGCGCGCGCCGCGGTCGAGCGCGACACGGGCATCCTGCTGCGCGACCACTACACGCTGCTCGTGCTGCACGAGGGGCTGCGGCGCGGCGACCACGCGCGGCTCGCGGCGGAGGTGCACAACCTGCCCGCGCGCGGTCCGCGACGAGAGCGCGTGCTGCGGGCGCTGGCCGACCTGCCGGCGGTGATCGCCATCTCGCGCGCGCTGCGCGACGATCTCGTCGAAGGCGGCCTGCAGCCCGACCGCGTGCTCGTCGCGCCCGACGGCGTGCACCTGTGGCGCTTCTCCGACCTCCCGGGCGCGAGCTTCGCGCGGCGCCACCTCAAGCTGCCCGACGTGCCGACCGTCGTCTACGCCGGCCAGCTCTATCCGTGGAAGGGGGTCGACGTGCTCGTGCAGGCCATGGGCCCGCTCGTCGACGCGCAGTTGCTCGTCGTCGGCGGCGACGACGAGAACCTGCCGCGCGTCGTGGCGCTCGCCGAACGCTGCGCGCCGGGCCGCGTGCACTTCACCGGGCAGGTGCCGCACGCGGCCGTGCCCTTCCACCTCGCGGCCGGCGACGTGATCGCGCTGCCCAACAGCGCGAGCGAGGAGATCTCCTCGCGCTTCACCAGCCCGCTCAAGCTGTTCGAGGCGCTGGCCTGCGGGCGGGCGATCCTCGCCAGCGACCTGTCCTCGCTGCGCGAGGTGCTGCGGCAGGACGACAACGCCGCCTTCGCGCCGCCCGACGAGATCGAGGCGTGGAGCGCGGCCCTCGCCGCGCTGCTCGACGACGGCCCGCGCCGCGCGCGCCTCGCCGAACAGGCCCGGCGCGACGCGCTGCCCTACGGCTGGTCCGAGCGCGGGCGCGCCGTGGCGGCCTTCCTGCGCGCGCGGCTCACGGTGGGGCCGCGCCCGTGAGGCATCCTCTGCGCCTCGTGCTGCCCGTCGTGGCGGCGCTGCTGTTCACGTCGCTCGACCACGGCCTGCCCGAGCGCTACGTGCCCGACGACCACGCCGTGCGCTGCGCGCTCGGCATCGCGCGCGACCTGTCCGAGCCCGACCTGCCCGCGCTGCAGGCGCTCGTGCCGCCGTCGGGGCGCTACACGACCTATCCGTACCTGCTGCCCTACCTCGATCTCGTCGCCGTGGGGGTGGTCTACGTCGGCGGGCGCCTGGCCGGCGCGTGGGCCGGCGCGGGCGAGTTCGCCGAGGGCCTGTTCGACGATCCGACGCCGGCCTGGCTCGCGGCGCGCGTCGTCACGGCGCTGCTGGCGCTGCTGCTGCCGCTGGCGACCTATCGCGCGGCGCGCGAGCTGCGCCGGACGCGGGGCGAGGCGGCGCTGGCCGCGCTGCTGGCCGGCTCCTCGCTGCTGTTCGTGCAGTACGCGCACACCGAGCGGCCCTGGGCGCCGCTGGCGGCCTTCGGCGCCGCGAGCCTGGCGCTGAGTCTGCGCCTGCGGCGCCGGGACCGCGCGCGCGACGGCGCGCTGGCCGCGCTGGCGGCGGCGGCCGCCGCCTGCTGCCATCCGGCCGGGGCGCTGTTCCTGCTGCTGCCGCTGGTCGCGGCCCGCGTCTTCCGGCTGCGGGCGCCGGCCGTGCTCGCCGGGCTGCTCGTCGGCGCGCTGCTGATCGCCTGCGTGGGTTATCCCTACCTGCTCGTCTACCGCGCCGACGCGGGGAGCGGCGCGATCGCCGGACAGCTCGGCGCCGAGACCGCCGTCGACGTCGGCGGGCAGGCCTTCGACCTCTCGGCCTTCCACGCGCGCCAACTGCTGCCCGTGCTGCGCGGCTGGTTCGGCGGCGACCCGGTGCTGCTGCTGTGCGGTGCACTCGGGCTGGCCTGGCTGGCGCGCCGCGTGACGCCGGCCGCGCGCGCCCTGCTGCTGCCCCTTCCGATCGGCGTGGTCGCGCTGTTCCTGGTCTACGACGGGACGCACGTGCGCTACCTCATGCCGGTCACGCCCTTCCTCGCGCTGGGTGCGGCGGCCTGCCTCGCGCGGCTCGCGCAGCGCGGCGGGGCGCGGGCCGCGCTCGCGGCGCTGCTGCTGGCGCTGCCCGTCGTGCAGTGCGCGCGCCTGGTGCAGCTGCTGGGACGCACCGACACGCGCACGCTCGCGGCGGCGCAGCTTCCGGCGCTGCTGCCTCCGGACGCGCGCGTGGCGCTCGACGGCTACGCGCCGCCGCTGCGCGCCGACGCCGCCTCGCTGACCGCGATCGAGCCGCTCGTGGGCCTGTCGCGCAGCGAGCGGCGCTGGCTCGACTTCGCGCGCGCCGGCGTGCCCGAGCCGCCGCAGGCGCGCTTCCTCGTGCCCGTGATCCGCTTCTGGAAATACGACAGCTACTACCCGACCGACTACCTGCACGAGGACAAGAACCTGGCGCTGGGCGAGTGGATGGACCGCTGGGGCATCGACTTCTACGTGCAGGTCGACCGGGTGCCCGACGAGGAGCGCCGCCGGCCGGTCACCGATCTCATGGCGCAGCGCTTCACGCTCGCCTGGGAGCTCTCGCCCGAGGGAAGCTCGCCGCCGCGCGAGGGCGCGCTGCCGACCGACCTGGGGTTCGCCCTCACGCAGTTGTGGCGCGCCGAGCGCCCCGGCCCGTGGATCCGGCTGTGGCGCCGCACGGACGGCGGTCCGTGAGCGGGGGCCGCCGACCGCGCGTCCTGGTGATCACGCACTCGCTGTCCGAGGTGGACGGCGTGGGCCGCTACGCCGTCGGCACGCTGCGCTTCCTCGCGCCGCGCTGCGAGCGCGTCGAGGTCTGGATCGGGCGCGGGCACCGCGGGCTCTCGGCCGACCTGCCGCGCGCGGGGATCGAACTGCACGAGACGCTGCCCATCGGGCACTTCCCCTTCTTGCCGCTGCCGCGGCTCGCGTGGCTGCTGCTGCACGCCCTGCCGCAGCTCGTGCGCGCGGCGGGGCGCGCCGACGTCGTGCACAGCTTCGCCGACTACCCGCTGGGTTTCGTGGCCGTGCTCGCGGCGCGCCTCGCGCGGCGGCCGGTGGTGGTCTCGGGGCACGGCACCTACTCGGTCGCGCCCTGCGCGCTGCCCGTGCACCGGCGCCTCATCGCGTGGATGTACCGCCGCGCCGACCGCTTCCTGATGGGGGCCGACTACGCGCTCGCCCAGGTGCGCCGCGTGGCCGACCCGCGCGGCGCCGAGGTCGTGCCCTACGGCTGCACGCCCACCGACTACGACGCGGCGGCCGCGCGCGGCGAGGCGCCGGGCGTGCCGGCGCCCTACGTGCTGTGCGTCGGCGAGGTCAAGCAGCGCAAGGGCTACACGGTGTCGCTGCCGGCCTTCCTGCAGGCGCGCGCGCGGCGGCCCGAGCTGCACTTCGCGATCGTGGGGCGCTGCGACGAGCAGGGCGGCTACCACCGCGCGCTGCTGGCGCAGATCGCGGCGGCCGGCGCGCAGGGGCACGTGCACTTCCTCGGCAACGTGAGCGAGGCGCGCAAGGTGGCGTTGATGCGCGGCTGCCTGGCGTTCATGCTCACGCCCATGACCAGCGACGAAGGCGGCTTCGAGGCCTTCGGGCTGGTGTTCCTCGAGGCGGGGGCGGCGGGGCGCCCGGTGCTGGGTACCGCGCAGAGCGGCGCCGAGGACGCGATCGTCGACGGCCAGAACGGCTTTCTGCGTCCGGCCGGCGACGTCGACGGGTTGGCCGACGGACTCGTCGCGCTCGCGTCCGATCCGGCGCTGGCCGCGCGCCTCGGCGCCGCGGGCCGCGCCCGGGCGCTGGGGCAGACCTGGGAGGCGGCCGCCGCGCGCGTGGCCGCGATCTACGACGAACTGCTGGCGGAGCGCGCCCGCCCGTGATCGCCAAACTGCGCCGCGCGCTGCAGACGCAGTTCGCCAAGGACGCCCTCGTCCTGCAGATCGCCACGCTGGTGCAGGGCGGGACCTACTTCCTGACCTCGGTCCTCACCAAGCGCTACCTCGGTCTCGACGACATGGGGCGCTGGGTCTCCGCGCGCGAACTGTTCATGTTCGCCTACTTCTTCGTGAGCCTGGGCGTCGTGAACGCGACGCTCAGCCGCTACAGCGAGTGCGTCGGACGGCAGGACCGAAAGGGCTGCATCGACGCGCTCGCGGCGATGCTCAAGCTCGGCGGGTTGTCCTCGCTGGCGGTGCTGGCGCTGGGTTTCGGCCTGGGGCCGGCTGCCGGCGAGCACTGGTACCAGGACCGCCTCGTCGGCGTGTACGCGGCCTGGTTGTGCGTCTCGGGCGTCTTCGAGGTCGTGCGCGGCCTGACCGTGGCGGCGCTGCAGGGCACGCGCCAGATGCGCGAGTTCGCCTACTACGACATCGTCACGACGCTGCTGCGCGTGGCCATCGTCTGGGCCGCGCTGGCGGCGGGCTGGGGCGTGGCTGGCGTGGTCGGCGCCTTCCTCGTGCACATGTTCGGCGCGAGCCTGATCTCGCTGCACTACTACAAGCGCGCGGGTCTGCTCTCCGCCAAGCTCGCGCCGCCGCCGCTGCGCGAGGTGCTGGGCGCCGTGCCGTCGGCGCCGGTCGGGCACATCTTCGGCATCGGCTACCTGCTGGCGCTCAACAAGACCGTCACGACGCTCGTGCCGCGCTTCGGGATGCTGCTCATCCCGGCGCTGGGCGTGGCCGCCGCGAGCGCCACGGCCTTCTCGGACAACGCGGCCTACTCGATCGGGCACGTGCTGAGCTGGGGCCTCGGGCTGCTCATGGGCGGCGTCACGCAGACGCTGCTGCCGGCGCTCGGGCTCAAGCTCGGGGCCGACGTGCCCTTCGAGAAGCTGGGCGGCTTCCTCAAGCGCATCACCCTCGCGGCCGGCGGCGCGATGCTGGTCATGACCCTGCTCTCGGTGCCGGTCATGTACTACGTCGTGCACTGGTTCTACGGCGCCGACGCGAGCCACGCCTTCGACCACTACCTGTGGCTGACCTCAGGCAACCTGTTCATCGGTTTTTCGGTCGTGATCGAACCGTTTTACATCTACAGCGGTCGGCTGCGGCACGCCGTCGTGATGAACCTGATCTTCGCGGTCCTGGCCATGGCCGGAATCTTTGCCGGTGGCCGGCTGTTCGGTCCGATAGGTGTGGCCGCCGCCGCCGGCCTGTGCCGGGGCTTCGCCATCTATCATCTGGTATACATGTGGCTCTTTTTCCGCCGCGCGCGGGCCGCGACGAGCCGCCCGCAGAGCACCCCAGGAACGCCCCGATGACTGACGCGACCACGACCGCCCCGGTCACGAAGAAGAAGATCGTCCTGATGTACGTGACGCCCCCGGGGCAGGACGACTTCTTCATCGCGATGCCGCTCGGGATCATCTACCTCGGCTCGATCCTGCGGCAGGCGGGCTGCGACGTCGAGTGCTGCGACGAGCGCGTCTGCACCGAGGCCGAGGTCGACGCCTACATCCGCAAGGCCGAGATCCTGGGCCTGTCGGCGCTCACGCCGCACGTGAACCGCGCCATCCGCTACGCGCAGAAGGCCAAGGCGCTCAACCCGAAGGTGATCACGATCATGGGCGGTCCGCACGCGACCGTCGACGTGAACACCTTCCTCGACAGCGGCGCGATGGACTACGTCATCGGCGGCGAGGCCGAGGACAGCGTCGTCGAGTGGGCCCGCGGCGTCGACATCGGCAAGGCCGCCTGCAAGTCGGTGCCCGGCATCGCCTTCGACCTGCCCGACGGCACGCGCCACCAGAACCCCCAGCCGCCGCTCATCAAGGACCTCGACCGCGTCCCCTTCCCGGCCTGGGACATGCTGCCCTTCGACCGCTACGCGGGCATGAACAAGGAGCGGCTGTTCTACATCTTCACCAGCCGCGGCTGCCCCTTCCGCTGCATCTTCTGCCAGAAGGAACTCACCGGCCGCGGCTTCCGCACGCGCTCGGTGAAGAACATCCTCGACGAGCTGCAGGAGATCCACGACACCTTCAACCCCGGCAACGTGCTGTTCATCGACGAGCTGTTCACCTGCCAGAAGAAGCGCGTCTACGAGATCTGCGAGGGCATCGTCGCGCGCGGCCTCAAGCTGAACATGTCCTGCGAGACGCGCGTCGACATGCTCGACTACGACATGGCGCGCACGATGAAGAAGGCCGGCTTCAACCGCATGTACTTCGGCGTCGAGTCGGGCAGCCAGCGCAGCCTCGACGAGCTGGTCAAGGACTACAAGGTCGAGAAGATCGTCGAGGCGCTCAAGATCACGCGCCGCGCCGGCATCTGGACCAAGATCTTCCTGATCGTCGGCACGCCCGGCGAGACCATGCAGGACATCGAGAACACGGCGCGCGTCATGCGCGAAGGCATGCCCGACCGCGTGCGCACCTCGCTGTTCAACCCGCTCACCGCGACCGCCAGCTTCGAGAAGTTCAAGGGCCGCATCGACCCCGAGCTGGTGCTCACCGAGTACGTCGACTCCGACCGCAGCCCCTACATCCACGAGAACTTCAGCAACGACGACCTCAACCGCATCAAGCGCACGCTCGTCGAGGACTACGAGGCCTGGTACGAGTCGGCACCCGCGCGTCGCCGCCGCTTCCTGGCGCGCATGCGCTACTACTGGGAGAACAAGGACGAGGGCAAGGCCCGCCTCGCCCGCGCCTTCTCCTTCGGCCGCGTGAAGGCCCCGGCTCCGATCAGCGACAAGGGCGTCGAGATCTGAGTCGCGCGGCGCGCCGAACGGCGCGCGTTGTCGTCGGCGAGACGTCGGTGGCGGGCGGCTGCCTCGGGGGCCTGTTCGCCTCCGGCCACGTGACGCCTCCGGCTCACAGGCCCCCGGGCGCGCCGCCCGGGAACGCGCGAGCGGGCAGGTCCGGGTCGACTGCCGCTTCCTTGGTGAAGGGGCATCCACCGTGCCTTGCCGTTCCGGCGATGGCGGACGCCGTGGTGGTAGCATGTCCACGGCAGACTCAGCGAACGTGCTCCCTGGAGTTTACTGGCGGGCCATTCCTGCAGGAATGCTCGGGAGGATGACCTTGATCACGAAGCTTGCTCGAGTGAACTCTCTCTCTCTCTCTCTCTCTCTCTCTGCGCGGTCTTGCTGATTATCTTCGCGCCTGACCTTGCGGCGCAGACGCCCCGGTCCTATCTGAACGTTAATACAAGCGTCGGAAGCGACAGCACCGGCGACGGGTCGCTGGCCCTGCCGTACAAGTCGCTCAACAAGGCACTGCAGGCCGCCTACCATCTGCGCTACACCGCGCCCAACAACCCGTGCACCGACAATCCGCAGCCGGTTGATCTTGACGTGGTCATCAGAGTGAAGACGCCGGCCGTGCCGATCTCGCCGAGCACCCACGGCGGGTTCGAGACATCAGGTTGGCTAACTTACAAGCAGGACTGTCAGCAGACGAGCCAGCCCGCCTTTCCAATCCGGCTGATCGAGCGCGTGACCGTCGAGGGAGTGCGGTCCGGCGGGCTCAGGGCCAAGGTGGCCATCGACGACCTCAACGGCAGCAACCCGTTCAACTGGGGGAGCACCACCCAGCCGCAGCGATCGTATTTCCACGGGGCGAGTTCGGCGACGCTGTTCAATCTGCACCTGGACGGCACGCTCTACACGCTCAAGAACTCTCACCGGCCGAACGCGGTGTTCGCGGAGCAGGTCCAGGGCTTCTCCATCTCGAGGTGCCGGATCGAGGACCTGTACGACGGGCTGTACTTCCAGGCGGACGCTCCCCAGGACAGCGTGAGCTGCACCGTGACCGACAGCGAACTCATCAGCCTCGGCCCCATCGACATCGAGAACCCCGTCAGCGAGGACCAGGGCCACTCCGCGTGCTGGATGGTGGGCTCGGGCAGCTTGGACATCTCCTTCTCGACCACGTGGTTCGAGGGATCGCACGACGCCATCGAGGTCGCCGGCGACGACATGACCGACGGCCGTCTGTCGGTCACCGGCTGCACGTTTTTCAGGAACGAGAACGGCATCGAGGCGGTCGGGAGCGGGCAACTCGTCGCGGCCATCTCGGACTGCAACTTCGAGAGCAATTACAACCTCCCCGGTGGCATGCCGTTGACCATCGATGGCATTCCGAATTCGCCCGGTGCGATCGCCGCGCGTTCCATGGCGAACACCATCACCGTCCGTTCGAGCAGCTTCCTCAACAACGCCTTTCACTTCATCGTGAGTACGACCGGAACGTATGACTTCGGCGAGTCCGCGGCATCGGGTCCGGGGAACAACGGCTTCAGCTTCGACTTTTCGCCTTGGTCGCAACAGTCTTCACCCCCCGATCCCATTCGCGTGGCGATGTACGTCAAGAATCCTGCGGCGGTCGTGCTGGCAGGCGGCAACACGTGGTGGCCGCTGAATCAGGGCGCCAATGCCGCCGGGTGCCTCACGGGCACGAAGGTCGGTTTCCCCGTCGGGCATCCCGATTTCGGCCTGAACAATCTGTTCCCGGCGCCGATGAATCCCTTGGTCATTGCACCACCCGGCCCCATGTTCGGCTATTGCTGCGAGACCGGATCCGACCCTTGGAGACGCAACTTCTCGCTGGAGCCGGGGGCGTCCATCAGCTTCGGTTCGGACTGCCTGCCGTGACGAGCGCCCGCGGCACGCCCGTTTCGAGCACCGCTTGGTCTTGGCTGGCGATTCTCCTGCTCTCGGCCGCCTCCGTGCGCGCGCAGCAGGGTCTTCCGTACGACTGGACCTGGCACTTCTCTCCCGACCCGGCCTTCGGCGGAGAGTTCGGAATGCACATGCAGGTCGTCGACGTCAACTTCGACGGCTTCAATGATCTTGTCGCATCGGACGCACAGAAGCCGGCTTCGGGCGTCATCGCTGCGGGTAAGGCCTTCGTTCTCTTCGGGCCTTCGCTGGCCGAGTCGATCGAGATCGTGGCGACAAACCCAGCTCCGACGGAGAAGCTCGGGTGGCGCTCGATGTCGGTCGGCGACGCCAACGGCGACGGCGAGTACGACGTGCTGCTGGGGGCCCCTGGATACGACGCGGGCGGTCTGCAATCGACCGACATCGGCCGCGCGCACCTCTTCTTGGGGCCCGACTTCACGACCAACATCGTGTTCAACGACCCGACGCCGGAGCCAGGAGCACTCTTCGGCTGGGCCGTCCTGCTGGCCGACTTGGACGGAGACGGGCTGGACGACGTCACCATCGGCGCGCCGTACAAGTCGCGCCCGTGGGGCCGAACGCTCCTCCCGGACGCCGGCCAGGCCGTCGTCTGGAGCAGTCCGGACTACGGCAGTTCGCCTGTTGTGCTGTTCCAACCCAAGCCGCAGGCCTACGGCGAGTACGGCAAGAACCTGGTCGCAGTTCCTCCGCTCGGGGGCGGCGCGGGGCGGGACCTCATCGTGGATGCGGAGTACTACACTCCCGCCGGGCAGACGTTGGGAAAGGGCTTCCTGTACCGCTACGACGGCGGCTCGCTGGCGTTGATGAGTCCGGTGTATCCGCCGATGGTGGCGCTGCTCCAGTACGCGGAGTTCGGCACCCAGGCAGACGTGAACGGAGACGGAACCGAGGATCTGCTTGTCTACGCGTTCGGTGGTCCCGCCTACGTGGCAGTCGTCCTCGGGCCGGCGTACGAAACGGCGCACGCGACCTTCAATGACGAGCAACCTCTCAGCACCGGATACGGCGACGCAGCGGCGATGGCCGACCTGGACCGCGATGGGCATCTCGACGTCCTGATCGGTGAAGACGACTACGATTCCTCGGTTGCCGGCGCGGTCCATGTGTCTTGGGGACCCGACTTCGACCGCGTCGAGAGCTTTGGGCCGAATTGGTTCGGATTGGACATCTGGGGCTTGGGCAATGCGGTCGAGGCGGGCGACATCGACGGAGATGGCTACCCCGAGGTCTTCGCGCAGACCCCGGCGTTCTTCAGCGGCGGCATGATTCATGTGCTGCGCCGCCGGAGCCTGCAGGCGAGCGCCGACACACTGTCTGTTTCGACCGGGGCTGCGATTGCCTTCACCTTGGACCTGCCGGACGAGCGCGCTGGGCACGCCTACCTCGCCGCGCTGAGTCTGTCCGACCCGGGGGCAGGGCTGATCCTCGGTCCGGGCAGCTACCTGCCCCTGCAACCGGATGGCATGACGAACATCGGCCTGTCGCTCCTGGGCAGCCCGATCCTGCAGGGTTTCGCCGGACTGCTCGACAGCAGCGGCGACGCAGCCTTCACGTTGGCTTGGCCGGCCGGTGCCGGCGGGGACCTCGGCGGCCGGACGCTGCACGTGGCCGCGATCACTGCTCCGCCGGGTGGCGCGCCGGGTGCCGGCAGCAACGCGTTGCAGATCGCACTGCAGCCCTGATCGAGAACGATCTTCCTCCGCTTCGACCACTCCGCGTGCACGATCTCTCCGCGCATGCGCGACGACGAGGGAACCAAGAATTAGGAGAACTGGCGCGTCGCGCGCACTCGAGCGCGACCACTTGTCTGCGAGGCGTCGTTGGCGGCGGCTCCGATGGGCGAGGTCATGCGGGCGGAAGCCTGCGATGAGCGTGAGTTCGCGAGGCTGACGGAGCCGATCATGGCGCTTCATCCGCCAGGGCAAGCCTGGATGGTGCTGCGCCCGTTCCCGAATGCGAACTGAGCGCTGGGGTGTCGGTGAGCGGGCTGTGGTCGATCGCTCGCGCACGACGAGTCCCGCGCGGCGGCGGGCGGCGCGGCAGGGTGCGCGCCGAGGCGAGCTTCGCAGCGCGGGGGAGAGCGGACGGCGCAGCCGTCCGCGACGCCCCCGTGCGAGGGGGTCTGTCCGAGCCTCGGGGCGCACCCTGCCGCGAGCGCCCTGAGCCCGTGCCCTCCGCGGCTCCGCCGTTGAGATCGGCGCGTCGCGAGGCGACAACAAGGGGCGCATGACGCGCATCCTGATGGCCAACGACCTGTATGGGCGCAGTTCGGCGGCGGGCGTGGCGGTCCGCCTGGCCGAGGGGCTGGCGGCGCGCGGCGAGGAGGTGCACTTCCTCGCCACGGTGCAGAAGGGCGAGGCGCGGCGCTTCTCCGAGAACGGCGTGGCCGTGCGGATCGAGAGGACACCGGCCTACAACGGGCGCTGGCGGGCCTGGCGCAGCCTCGACAACCCGGCCGGCACGGCGGCGATGGCGCGCGCGGTGGAGGAGATCCGGCCCGACGTGGTGCACGTGCACAACCTGCACATCCACCTCGGCTACGCGGCGCTGGGGGCGGCGCGCGCGGCGGGCGTACCGACCGTGCTGCACGTGCACGACATCATGCCGGTCTGCCACCAGAAGATGTTCTGCCACCTCGACGAACGCCTGATGCCGGGCGACCCCGTGCGCTACGTGAACGGCTTCGTGAAGTGCGCGCTGTGCGTGCGCGGCCGCTACAACCCCTTCCGCAACGGCACGATCGAGCGCGTGCTCAGTCAGCACGTCACGCGGCTGGTGGCGGTCAGCGACGGCATGGCGGACGCGCTGGCGCAGAACGGCATCGGGCCGTGCACGACGATCTGGAACGGCCTGCCGCCCGACGAGCTGCGCGTCGAGCCCGCGGCCGTCGCGGCGCTGGCCGGCCGGCTCGGGCTGACGGGGAGGCGGGTGGTGTTTCACGGCGGGCGGCTCGATCGGCTCAAGGGCAGCCTCGAACTCGTGCAGGCGCTGGCGCGCGTGCGCCGCGGCGTGCCCGACGTCGCGCTGCTGCTGGTGGGCGAGGCGCTGCCGGGCTTCCACGAGGAGATCGTCGCGCTCGCGCAGCGCCTCGGGGTGGCCGACGCGCTCGTCTCGCCCGGCTGGCTCACGGGGGAGGAGTACGCGGCCGCCATGGCGCTGTCGAGCGTCGTCGTCACGCCCTCGCTGTGCTTCGAGTCCTTCGGACTGCTGAACCTCGAGGCCATGCTGGCGCGCAAGCCGGTCATCGCCTCGATGTGGGGCGGGCCGGCCGACATCGTCGTCGACGGCGAGACGGGCTACCTCGTCAACCCGCTGCAGGTCGGTACCCTCACCGACCGACTTCGTCGGTTGCTCCTGGATGACGGGCTCGCGCGGCGCTTCGGCGAGGCGGGGCGGGCGCGCGCCGAGCGGCGCTTTTCGGTTTCGGCCTCGGTCGAGGCTACGCTGGCGCTCTACCGCGAGATGCTCGAAAGCGCCGCATGAGACCCAGACGCCGCGTGATGATCGTCGTGACCCGCACGCCGCGGCTCGGCGTGCGCTGCACGCGCTTCGAGCCGGCGGGCCTGCCGCCGCGCGACCCGGCGCTGCTCGCCGCGCGGCTGCTCGCGCTGGGCGCCGAAGTGCGCGTCGTCGCGCAGGACCTCGAGCGCATCTCCGATCGGGCGGCCGCGCGCGAAGCGAAGCTGTGGCGCGCGCAGCTCGTGCTGCTCTACGCGGGCGGCAGTTTCGTCGAGGACGAACCCCTGCCCGACGAGCGGCCGCTCAAGAGCGTGGCGCGCCTGGTGCGCCCGGGCGTGCCGCTGCTGGCCTGCGGGCCGCTGGCCGTGCACTGGGGGCCGGCGCTGCTGGCCGGCGTGCCGCAGCTGGCGGGCACGCTCGCCGGCCCCGTCGGGCCCGAACTGCTCGCACCTCCGCCCTGGCCCGGGCTGGCGGGGCTGACGCAGCGCGGCGGGCCGCCCGTGCCGCCCGCGCCGCCCTGCGCGCCCGCGGACATCGACCCGGCCTGGCACACCTTGCCGCTCGACGCGCTCTCGCCGGGCGGCCCGCGCGCCATCGACGTGCTGGCCGGCGCGTCGTCGCAGGCCGCGCTGGGACGCGTGCGCCACGCCGTGCACCGCGCGGGCGCGCGGCAGATCACCTTCGTCGACCGCGACCTGGCGGCCGATCGCGAACTCGTCCGCGGGCTCGCGTCGGGCATGCTCGCCGCCGCGCCCGGCGTGCCCTGGTCGTGCCGCGTCTCGGCCGACCACGTCGACCCCATGCTGGCGGTGATGCTGCTCAACGGCGGCTGCCGGCACGTCGTCGTGGTCTCGCCGTCGCCGCGCGACGCGCCGGGGCTGCTGCCGATGGACGACCCGGCGCGCTCGGCGATCGAGAACGCGGTCGAGACCCTGCGCGTCTCGGGCCTGCCGGTCGCCGTCGAGCACGTCATCGGCCGGCCCGGCCACGACCGCGACATGCTCTGGACCTGGGCGCGCTGGTTCCGCGACCGCTCGATGACGGTGCACGCGCGCGTGCGGCTGGCGTCGCCGCGGTCGCCCGGCGCGCCGCCCGCCGACCTGGCCGCGGCGCGCGCCCGCGCCGGCTGCTTCGACAACGGCCTGCGCCCGCGCGACATCGTGCGCGCCGTGCGCGAGGTCACCGATCCGGCCCGCATGGCCGTCGTCGCGTGAGCCGGCCCTTTGCGGTGCGGCGGGCCGTCCCGGCCGACCGCGCCGAGCAGGCGCGGCTGTTCAACCTGTGCTTCGGCAAGGACAAGGGGCCGGACACCTTCGCGTGGAAGTACGAGCGCAATCCCGACGGCGCGGCGATCAGCCTGCTGGCCTGCGACGAGGACGGGCGCGTGGTGGGGGGCTACAGCTACATGCCGCGGCGCTTCCTGCGCGACGGGCGGCCGGTGGTGCTGTGGCAGGCCTCCGACGCGATGACCGAGCCGGCCTGGCGCGGCCGGGGCATCTTCACCGGGCTCGACGACGAGGCGGCCGCCTGCGCGGGGCAGATGGGCAGCGACTGGGCCTTCGCCTATTCGGGCCGGCAGTCGCTCAAGGGCTTTCTGCGCAACGGCTGGGTCCAGCTCGGACACGCGCCGCTCTACCGGCTGCTGCTGCGCAGCCGCCGCGCGCTCGGTCGCCTGGGGCGGGCCGGCCGGCTGGCGACGCTGGCCGCCCCGCTCGGCGACCTGCTGCTGGCGGGGCGCCGGGAGCGGCTGGCGGCGGGGGCCGCGACGCTGGCGCCGCTGCCGCGCTTCGACGCGTCGGTCGACGCGCTGTTCGAGGCGGCCGCGCCGCGGGTCGGCCTGGTGGGCGTGCGCGACGCGCGCTGGCTCAACTGGCGCTACGTCGACACGCCTTCGCGGCGGCAGGAGTGCTGGGCGCTGCGGCGCGACGGGGCCCTGGCGGGATACCTCGTGACGGAGATCCGCGACGGTCTGGCCCATCTCGTCGACCACTGCGCCGCCGACGAGGCGGCGCGGGCGGCCCTGCTCGCGGGGTTCTGCGGCCTGGCGGCCGCCCGCGGCTGCGACGAGGCGACGGCGCTGCTGTTCGCGCACCACCCGGCCGTGCCGCACCTGAGGGCGCTGGGGTATCGTCCACCCCGTGGAACCAAGCCCTTCCGCGACATCTTCCCGTACATCGTGCGCGCCTGCCGGGCCGACGCGCCCGCCGCCGACCGCGCGCTCTCGCGCTGGCACCTGGCGGACGGCGACCGCGACGCCGAGCACGTCTCGGGCTGAGCGCGCATGAAGCATCGCCTCAAGCTCTGGCTGCGCGCGCTCATCGCGTGGGTGGCGCACGCGACGGGACTGCGCGCGCTGTTCCGCGCGCGCCGCGGCGGCGTGCCGATCCTGATGTTCCACAACGTGGGTTACCCGCCCGAGACGGCGCACCTGCCGGGCCACATGAAGATCGGCGAGGAGCGCCTCGAGCGGCTGCTCGCGGCGCTCGGCCGCTCGGGCTACCGCACGCTCACGGTGCGCGACCTGGTGGCGGCCTTCGAGCGCGGCGAGCGCCCGGCCGACGCCGTCGTGCTCACCTTCGACGACGGCTACCGCGACAACCACGACCTGCTGCTGCCGATCCTCAAGCGGCACGGGGCGACGGCCACGGTCTACGTGCAGACGGGCCCGATGAAGGGGCGGCTCAACTGGCTGCACCACTACTTCTGGGTGATCCACGCGGTCGGGCCGCGCAGGCTGGGCGAGATGATCGCGGCGCGCATCGACCGCGCGCAGCTGCAGGCCGAGCTGCGCGGCCTCGACGCCGACCCGGTCGCCGCCGAATACAAGCTCAAGCGCCTGATGAAGTACGAGCTGGCGGCCGCCGACCGCGACCGCATCCTGGCGGACGCCTTCGTCGAGGTCGGCGGCGACGAGGCGGCGCTCGCGGCGCGCACCTACCTCGGACCGGAGGAGTGCCGCGCGCTCGACGCGGCGGGCGTCGAGCTGGGGGCGCACACGGTCAACCACCTCGTGCTCTCGTCGCTGTCGCCCGAGGAGCAGCGCGCCGAGATCGAGGGCTCGGTGGCGGACCTGCGCGCGTGGCTGGGGCGCGACGTGACGACCTTCGCCTACCCCTACGGCCGCGCCTGGGACTACGACGAGCGCACGCTGGCGATCCTGCGCGAGCTGGGATTCCGCGGCGCGCTCACGGCGACGAACGGGCTCAACGACCCGGCCACGCCGCGCCTCGAGCTGCGCCGGCTGGCCGTGACGCAGACCACGCCGCTGGCGGAGGTGCTGTGCGAGGTCGACGGCGTGTTCGACTGGCTCGCGCGGCGCGGACTGCCGCTGCCCTCGGGCACCTGAGTTTGGTCCGCGTGCGGCGCGCGGGGTAGAGTCCTCGCTCACGGGAGCCGACCGAGTGCCGAACATCCTGAGTTTCGCCGCGCAGGGCCTCTCGGTGGCGGTGCTGGCGTCGCTGGTGGCGATGCCGCTGTGCATCCTGCTCGCGCGGCGCATCGGCGTGGTCGACAAGCCGGGCGGGCGCAAGCAGCACGCGCGCACGACGCCGCTGCTGGGGGGCGTGGGGGTGTTCGTGGCCACGGCGGTCGGGCTGCTCGCGGTGCAGCGCTGGGCCGCGCCGCCGGCCGGGCTCGACCTCAAGCTGCCCGAGATCCACCTCGTGCTGCTGGCCTCGATCGTGGTCTTCTTCGTGGGCCTGGTCGACGACATCTTCAAGGACCGCATGGCCTTCCAGCCCAAGCTGCTCGGGCAGGTGGCGGGCGTGGTCGTGCTCATGTGGCCGCAGCTCGTGCGGCTGTTCACCGAGGGCGGCCCGCTGCAGGACTGGCTCTACCAGCTGTTCTTCCTGTGCTGGTTCCTCACGATCGTCAACTCCTTCAACTTCTCCGACAACATGAACGGCCTGATGGCGGGCCTGTCGGTCGTGGCGCTGGCCTCGAGCCTGGTCTACCTCGGCAGCCAGGACCGGCTGCGCTCGATGACCATGGCGATCCTGCTCGTCGGCTCGCTGCTGGGCTTTCTGCCCTACAACTTCCCGCGGGCGCGCATCTTCATCGGCGACGCCGGCAGCATGTTCGTGGGTTTCTGGCTGGCCTGGATCCAGCTCGACATGGCCCGCGGCTTCTTCTCCGGCGGGGAGACGGGCGTGGGTTGGTCGTATCTCGTGCCGGCCGTGCTCATCATGGCGGTGCCGCTCTACGACGCGCTGTTCGTCGTGATCATGCGCTTCGTCGAGGGGCGCCCGGTCTACCTGGGCGACGCGCACCACCTGAGCCACCGGCTCGTGCGCGCCGGGTTCACGTCGGCCGAGGCGGTCGTGATCCTGTGGGGCCTGGGCATCGTGTTCGCGGGGGTCGGCATCCTGGCCGCCTTCGCCGAGCCGCTCTACCGCTGGCTGCTCTTCGGCAGCAGCCTGGCGGTGATGATCTTCGTCACGCGGCTGATCATGGCCTTCGAACGGGCCGCGCGCGCACGGAACGCCGAGGCATGAACACGGCCGAGTTCGACCGGATGTTCGCGATCGAGGAGACGCACTGGTGGTACCGCGGACGGCGGGCGCTGGTGCGCGCCACGCTCGAGCGCTACGCGCCGGCGCGGCGGCCGCTCTCGATCCTCGACGTGGCCTGCGCCACGGGCATGTCCTTCCGCTTCATGGCCGACTTCGGCGCGATCCGCGGCGTCGACATCTCCGACGAGACGATCCACTTCTGCGGCAAGCGCGGCATCGACCGCATCGTGCAGGCCGACGCGATGAAGCTGCCCTTCCGCGAGGGCAGCTACGACGTCGTGCTGGCGCTCGACGCCTTCGAGCACTTCGAGGACGACGTCGCCGCGATGCGCGAGACCTTCCGCGTGCTGCGGCCGGGCGGGCTGCTCGTCGCCACGGTGCCGGCCTTCATGAGCCTGTGGAGCCCGCACGACGACGCCTACCACCACATGCGCCGCTACCGGCGCCCGCAGTTCCGCGAGCGGCTGCAGCGCGCCGGCTTCTCCGTCGAGCGCGTCTCGTACACGACGATGACCCTCTTCGCGCCGGTGTTCCTGCTGCGCCGCTGGCGCAAGCTCACGGGCGGCGACGAGGGCGCGGTGGTCACGTCCGACTTCGCGATGGCCATGCCGCGGCCGGTCGACGCGCTGGCCGACCTGATCACGCGGGCCGAGGTGGCCCTCGAGCGCCGCGTGAACCTGCCCTTCGGCGTCTCGCTGCTGGCCGTGCTGCGCAAGCCCGGCTGAGCGCCCGCGCCTACAGGCCGAGGTACTGCCGGTAGACGAAGAAGAAGTGCTGCGCGTCGAGGCGCGTCTCCATCTCGTGCAGGTTGTCGGTGTGCAGGCTGGCCTGCTCGGCGTTGTCGTGCGCCGCGAAGGCGTGCAACTGCTGCACGCCCTTGGCGAGCCAGGCCGGGTCGGCCGTGTCGACGAAGGTCTCGGCCATGCCCAGCAGCAGCGGATGGAAGTCGCTGGTCGCCGTGACGGTCGCCTGCTGCAGCGTGATCGCGTAGGAGTAGATCCAGAACCAGTTGGCCGGCGAGGCGCCCTGGCCGTTGCCCGGGTTGTCGGTGGGGTACAGCTCGAAGCGCGTGAAGTACGACAGGTCGCGCATGCGCCCGCGCGCCGCGAGGGCCGCGGCCGCGAGCGGCGCGTTGCCCGGGTCAAGGGCCGAGGCCGCGTCGAGGACGAGCGCCGCGTTGTGGTACGCGATCGGTCCCAGGCTGCCGGTGATGAAGCCGCGGCACTGGAAGTTCTCGCCCGGCGGCTTCTCGCCCGTGAGCTGCGCGCTGTCGGCCCAGTAGCGGCGGTTGCCCGTGTCGGGCGTCGCGAACTCGAAGCCCGAGCCGCTCGACTGGCTGTTCACGTCGACGCTCTTGCCCGAGAGGAAGTTGACGCGCTCGACGAGCTTGGGGATGAGCGCGCCGGCGGGATCGCCGGTGAAGGCCGCCACCGCGGCCAGCGCGCGCATCGTCTGGTAGTTGCTGCGCTCCTGCGTGCTCGTGGGCGTCGGCGGCGAGACGTAGGTCGTCGGCAGGATCTCGGCCTCGTCGAAGAGCGCCTCGCGCAGCCGACCGTCCCCGGTGAGGAAGTACGCCAGGATCATCCCGTCGCGGTAGCGGTGCTCGAGGTCGGACTGGTGATTGGCCGTGTTCGGCACCGAACCGTCGTTGAGGGCGCCCTCGACCTCCGGCGCCGCGGCGTGGCTGAACCCGTCGCTGCGCTGCACCTGCCACTCGGCCTTGTAGAGCGCCAGGTCCGTCGCGTTGAGCAGTCCGCCCCCGAAACCCTGCCGCAGCCACTCGCCGAGCTGCCGCTCGATGGAGTCGTGGTTGTTGGTGCCGCCGGGCGAACCGGCGCGCAGGTAGCGCGTGATCTCGAGGCTGTCGTTGACCGCGTCCACGACGTGCGGCTGGCCGGCCTGCGCGCCGGTCCCGACGGTCACGCCGAGCAGTCCGTAGACCTCGTTCTGCTCGTCGACCGTGACCAGCCGGTAGGGCAGCACCCGCGCGCGGTCGTAGTGCAGGTAGTCGGAGGCGCGGCCGCCCAGCGGGTTGTCGAGGCGGGCCGCGAGCGCGCCTTCGGTCTGGACGGGCGGCGCGGCCGTGCCGCTCGAGAAGAACGAGAAGGCCACCGTGCGGCTCTCGTGCTGGCGCCAGACGAAGGTGTAGTCGGCCACGTTGCGGTGCGTGAACACGCCCGCGATCACGTCGCCGTCGCCCGAGACCTCGAGCGCGGCCGGCCAGAAGTAGGGCATGTGCCGCAGTGCGACCGTGCAGCCGCCGTTGTCGTTGCGCACGTCGGCCCAGCCCGAGGACGGGTAGAGCGTCTTGTCGCCGAAGGCATGGTCGACGACCGCGCCGCTGTCGAGCACCAGCTCGTAGCCCTTGGGATCGGGTTCGTTCTGGCCCGGCGGCCGGGGGATGTGCGGCAGGTAGTTGGCGCTGCTGCCCAGCACGTCGGTCGTGGCCGACGAGGTGAAGCCCATGTTCAGGTAGCCGACCATGCCCGGGTCGAAGCCGCCGTCGACGAAGGGCGTCGTGTGCCGCGCCCAGGCGCCGGTCGTGCCGCTCGCCGCGTCGAGCTTGACGTGCAGCTCGAGGCCCTCGAGCACCGTGTGCACCTGCCGCGCGATGTTGGCGTTGCGCACGGTGAAGTTCACCTCGAGGTCGCGGCTGGCCGCGCGCGCCGTGATGCGGCAGGTGAAGTCGATCACGTCCGTGCCCGTGGTGCCGCCGTGCAGCGTGCCGTCGACGCGCACGACGGCGCGCGCCGGCCCGTTCTCCTCGAGGATCACGCTCGTGAGGGCCGGGTCGGGCACGAGGGTTTCGGCGCCGCCCGCGGCGCTGCCGCGGATGCCGGCGCTCGCGCCCGGCGAGACGACCTGCACGCCGTCGACGACGACCCGGTCGAAGAGGTTGAAGCCGACCTTGAGGATCTCGGCGCTCAGCGGGCCGGTGTCGAGCGTGATGACGTTGCCCGACTCGCTGCCGATGTCGGCCTGCGCGGAGGCTCCGACGGTGCCGTCCGATGCGAGCTCGAGCAGCCCCGGCCCGCCGACGACCGCGCCGGGGGTCGCCACGTCCGCCAGGACGTCGACGAGCGCCCACTGCACGCTGCCGTCGGGCCAGGTCGAGAGCACGCGCGTCTGCCAGACGTCGCTGCCCGTCAGGCCGAGCGCGGGCCGGCCGTTGCCGAGCACCGCGATCTGGCCGGCGGGAAAGGGCAGGCCGAAGGTCGCCAGGCCGTCGTCGAAGACCACGCCGGTCTGGTTGCGCGCCAGCACCTGCTGCACCTGGATCGGGAAGGTGGTCGCCGCCTGCGGGGTCGAGCCGCCGCCTCCGCCTGAAGGTGCGCCGCCACCCCCGCCGCCGCCTCCTCCGCCGCCGCCGCAGGCGAGGGGGAGACTTGACAAGGCAAGCAGCAGGACGGCCGCGCGCGGGCGAAGCCGCGGCAGGGCGGGGGTGAGGGTCACGGTGCGACTCCGGGGACGAGCGCGGCGGAACGGGCGTTCGCCTCATCGGCGCGTCGGGCTCGACGACTTGACCCTACCGAATTGTCGCTTTTGCTCAAGCGCCCGGCGCGCGCGCGGCGATGGGCCAGCCCGGGCGTGCCGTCGGCGCGCATTCCGGGGTGCTAGGATCCACCTTCCCATGCACGTCGCGCTCCTGAATCCGCCGCCGCCGCCCGACCAGCGCGTCTCGCGGGGCCTGATGGGGGGCTTCGGCATGGTCGTGGGCGAGGGGCTGTGCTATCCGCCGCTCGACCTGCTGTACGTGGCCGCGATCCTGGAGCGCGACGGGCATTCGGTCTCGATCCTCGACGCCGAGGCCCACGCGCTGTCGCCCGAAGCCGTGCTGCAGAGCCTGCAGTCCGGCGAACGGCCCGCCGTCGTCGGGCTGACGACCAGCAGCGCGACGCTGCAGCTCGACCTGGCCCTGGCCGACCGCATCAAGGCGGCGCTGCCCGGCGTGATCGTGTTCGTCACGGGCAGCCAGGGCAGCAAGGTGCCTGACCTGGCCCTGCACGCCTCGCGCGTCGACGCGGTCGTGCGCGGCGAACCCGAGCTGAGCGTGGCCGAGCTGCTCGCCGAACTCGCCGCCGGCCGCGATCCGCTCGCGGTCGCCGGCCTCTCGGTGCGACGCGGCGAGGAGATCGTCCACAACGCCGACCGTCCGCTGCTCAAGGGCGAGGCGCTCGACGCGCTGCCCTTCCCGGCGCGCCACCTGCTGCCGGTGGCGGCCTACCGCATCCCGACCATGGAGGGGCCGATCCAGACCGTCGCGAGTTCGCGCGGCTGCCCGATCAACTGCACCTACTGCGGTTACGTGGTCGCGCAGGGCATCCCCTGGCGCGGGCGCTCGGCGCAGAACGTGTTCGAGGAGCTGCGCGAGATCGTGGAGCGGCACGGCGTGCACAACGTGGTCTTCCGCGACCCGCTCTTCGCCGGCAGCCGCGAGCGCACGCTCGAGCTGTGCGCGCTGCTCTCGGCCGCGCGCCTGCCGTTGCGCTGGCAGTGCGAGACGGCCATCAAGACCCTCGACGAGGAGCTGCTCGCCGCGATGGCCGCGGCGGGCTGCGTGTCGGTCTCCTTCGGCGTCGAGTCGGGCAACGAGACGCTGCAGAAGAAGTACAGCCGCGGCAAGATCCGGACGCACGAGCACGCCCGCGTCGTCGTCGACGCCGCGCGCCGCCACGGCATCGCGACGCGCGCCTTCTTCATGATCGGCTTCCCCGAGGAGACGCCCGTGATGGCCGGCGAGACCATGGACCTGGCCGTCTACCTCGACCCCGACACGGTGCAGTTCACCGCCGTCACGCCCTACCCCGACACCAAGCTCTACAAGGAGTCGCGCGCGCAGCGGCAGGACGACTTCGACTACAGCCGCTTCTCGGGCACGACCCCGGTCGGCGTCGCGCAGGCCATGAGCGACGCGGAGGTCTCGGCGCACATCCGCCGCGCGTATCGCCGCTTCTACCTGCGGCCCTCGCGCGTGCTGCGCGAACTGCGCCGCCCGCAGCTGCTGCTGCAGCGCGTGCGCCGCTACGTCGGGCTGCTCCAGACGGCCGGCTGAGGCGGCGCGCGGCGCGGGGGCGGCTTCAGAAGGTCCCGAACAGGAAGGACCCGAAGCCCTGCACCGGCGAGGACTCGCGCGCGTCCTCGATCGCGCCGAGCGTGAGGGCCACGGCGCGGCGCAGGTCGTCGACGAGCACCTCGTCGTAGATCAGCGCGTGCAGCAGGCCCCGGCCGTGGCGCGCGTCGCTGCTCAGGGCCGAGACGTCGTCGACGAGGGCCGCGAAGCGGTCGTGCAGCGCGCTGTCCTTGAGCAGCTTGCCGAGATTGCCCTCGCCGCGCTCGACGCCCGCCACGAGCTCTTCGACGCCGCGCGCCGAGCGGGCCAGCGAGGCGCCGGTCTCCTCCCAGGCGGCGAGCGCGGCCCGGCCGTCGTCCCACATCTCGTCGCTCTTGACCAGGCGGCCGAGCGTGCCGGCGCCCTCGTCGATCGACTTCGCGATCGAGCGCGCGTGCTCGGAGGTCTCGCGGCCGTTGCGCAGGAAGGTGCGGGCGTCGTCGGCGAGCTGGCCGTCGTTGATCAGCGCGCCGAGCAGACCCTCGCCGCGGCGGGCGCGGTCGCTCATCAGCGACAGGTCGGAGATCAGGTACTGCAGGCGCTCGCGGTTCTCGGAGATCACCTCGCCGACCGCCTGGAAGACGGGCGCGACGGCCTCGGCCACGAGCGGCTGGCCGGCTTCGAGGAGGCGCGTCTGCACGCCGGCCGCCACGCGGATGAGCTTGCCGCCGAGCAGGCCGCGGTCCTCGATGAGCAGGCGGCTGTCGACGGGCAGCCGGCCGACGATGTCGACGTCGAGGCGCGCCGTGATCGCGACGGTGCACTCGACGACGCGTCCGCCGGGCAGTTCGAGCGGGCGCGGCTCGGGCAGGCGCCGCAGGTCGACGACCTTGCCGCCCGGCATGCCGTCCACGAGCACCGGGTCGCCGGGCCGCAGGTAGCCGGCGTCCTTGGTGAAGATCTCGACCGGATAGACCGGCGCGCCGAAGCGCACGTCGGAGAGCGCGATGGTGGCGACGCCGAGCGCGAGGAGCGCGCCGAAGAAGAGCGTGCCGAGCAGGACGTCGGTCGAGCGTGAGGTCATGGGGATCGATCTCCGGACGACGGCGGCGGCCCGCCGTCGAGGAAGGCCCGCACCACGGGGTGGCGCGAGGCGCGGAAGGTGTCGGGGTCGGCGAGTTCGACGAGCCGCCCCTCGTGGTGCAGGCCGATGCGGTCGGCCACGCCGAAGGCGAACTGGAGGTCGTGCGTGACGACCAGCGCCGCGCGGCGCGTCTCGGTCTGCACGCGGCGGATGATGCCGCCGACGGTGCGCGCCAGGATCGGGTCGAGGCCGGCGGTGGGCTCGTCGTAGAGCACGGCGGCCGGGTCCTGCACGAGCACGCGCGCCAGCGCGGCGCGCTTGCGCATGCCGCCCGAGATCTCGGCCGGGAACTGCGCGGCGGCCTCGAGCAGCTCGACCTGCGCCAGCGTCTCGTCGACGCGCGCGTCGATCTCCCGCCGCGTCCGGCCGCCGTGCTCGACGAGCGGCAGGGCCACGTTGTCGCGCACGCTCATCCAGTTGACCAGCGCGCCGGTCTGGAACAGGAAGGCCACCTTGCGGCGCACGTCCCCGAGGCGCGCGCCGCGCGCCGCGCCCACGTCGACCTCGTCGACGAGCACGCGGCCGTGGTCGGGCCGCAGCAGCCCGACGATCAGCTTGAGCGTGACGCTCTTGCCCGTGCCCGAGCGCCCGAGCAGCACGACGGTCTCGCCGGCCGCGAGCGTCAGCGAGAAGCCGCGCAGCACGTGCCGCGGGCCGAAGGCCTTGTGCACCTCGTCGAGGACGATCACCGGAAGAAGGCCCACGAGAGGTAGTAGCCCATGATGATCAGCAGCAGGAAGCTGCTGACCACGGCGCCGCGCACGGCGCGGCCCACGCCGAGCGCGCCGCCGCGCGCGCGCAGCGCCGCCGCGCAGGCCACCGTCGCGATCGTGAGGCCGAAGATCACGGCCTTGAGCGTGCCCGACCAGATCTCCTCGGGCAGCACGCCGAAGGCCGAGCCGGCGTCGGCGCGCAGCGAGTCGAACACGTTCGCGAAGTAGGTCGAGGCCGGGATCGAGAGCTGCGTGCGCGCGACGATCGCGCCGCCGAGCACGCCGAAGACGTTGCCGAGGAAGGTCAGCAGCGGCGTCATCAGCGCGAGCGCGAGCACGCGCGGCAGCACGAGGAAGGAGACCGGGTCGATCGACAGGCAGTGCAGCGCGTCGATCTCCTCGCTCACCGCCATGGTGCCGATCTCGGCCGCCATGCCCGAGCCGACCGACGCGGTCAGGATCATCGCCACCATGAAGGGGCCCATCTCGCGGAACAGGATCACCCCGAGGATGTCGCTGATGCGCTCGGCCTGTCCGTAGGCGGCCAGCTCGGTGCCGATCTGCAGCGCCAGGATCATGCCGGTGAACAGCCCGACGACGAGCACCACCGGCAGCGGCGCGACGCCGCAGACCGCGAGCTGGTCGAGCAGGAAGCGGCGGCGTCGCAGCAGGTCGCGCGGCGCGAGCGCGAGGGCGCGACCCAGCAGCGCCAGGCTGCCGCCCGCGGCCGCCAGGCCGTCCTGCAGCGCGCGTCCGCGCTCGGCCAGCAGGTCGCTCAGCGTCGCCATGCCGTCCACCCGGCCAGGTTCAGCGCGCACAGGCCCTCGGCGTCGGTGTCCCAGCCGAACAGGCCCCACAGCGTCTGGTGGCGGGCGCCGCCCCCGGCCTGCGGCCGCCGGCTCCACAGCAGCGGCACCGAGACGCGCAGGCCCTCGCTCTCGCGTCGCCACAGCACCGTGTCGAGCAGCAGGCGCCGCTCGTCGCGCGCGCCGTCGCTGCGCCGGCGCCAGAGCGTGAGCCAGGGCGAGAGCACCTCGTCGAGCGGCCGCATCAGGCGCGTGTGCCGGAAGGGGATCAGCGAGGGGAAGGCGCGGTCGATGCGCCCGTCGCTGCCCTGCTCGTCGTGGAAGAAGGGCCAGACCTGCACGTGCGTGTCCGGCTCGGCGCGCGTGGCGAGCGTGCGCCGCCCGGCGTGCAGCAGCGGGATGAAGGACAGCGTGCTGCGCTCGTAGCTCGTGAGCCGGCCCTGCTCCTCGGTGCGGCCGACGTCGTGCCGCCGCCAGCCGAGCGGCCACAGGAAGGAGCGGCTGTCGACCTGCTCGGTCGTCTGGCGCGAATAGAACGGAAAGCAGCGCACCACCGATCCCTCCGGCCCGTGCGACAGGCGCAGCAGCGGCCAGGGGAAATCGTAGAGGAACGCGTCGGGCGCATCGACGTCCGGTGGCGGCGTGGCGCTCTGGAACCGGAAGAAGGGCCACAGCAGCGTGAGACGGAACCAGCTCGCGTTGGACTCCCAGCCGTAGAACGGCCAGAAGGCGTGGCGCGTCACCGGGTCGTCGGTCTGCAGCGCATCGCCGCCCCAGGTGAAGAACGGCCACAGCGCCGTGTGCTGGTCGGTGCGCAGCGTGCCGTCGGGCTCGCGCCAGACGCGGTGGCGCCAGAACGGCAGCGCGCGCCAGCTTCCGTCGCGCGGGCCGCCGCTCGTCCAGCCGAACAGCAGCAGCAGCGAGGTGCTGACGCCCGGCTCGCGCACCGAGATCTCGGTGCGCATCCAGAGCGGCCAGAGCACGAAGTCGAAGCGGTCGACGCCCAGCACGTTGCGCGTCGTTCCCGCCAGCGGGAAGACGGCGAAGTAGCCGTCGTCGTCGGCCGGGCCGTCGCCGGCGGCGATGAGCGGGAAGACGATCGCGCCCCAGCGGCGGCCGGCGGCCGAGTCGTCCATCTCGCCGGCCCAGACGAGCGGCCAGAAGCGGAAGGTCGTTCCGCTGCGATCGGTGAAGACGCGGCCGAGCGGCGGCAGCGCGTCGGTGACGGACTGCGCTCCGGCCGCCTTGTGCTGGTAGAGCGGGCGCAGCGCGTGCGAGAAGCCCTCGGGGCCCGAGCGGGCCGCGAGCAGCGGCCCGAGCGCCTCGATCTCGACGGCGCCGCCGGGGGCCGGCTCGACGCGCAGCAGGGGGGCGAAGTCGGGGGCGCGCGCGGTCGTGCAGGCGCCGCCCGCGAGCAGCAGCAGGGCCGCCGCGCCGCGACGAAGGACGGCGGCGCGCCGCGATCGGCCTTCACGCATCGCAGGGCGGCCCATCGCACCACTCTGACCATCGCGCGCGCGCGGGACAAGCGCGGGCGGCGGGCGCTTGTGCCGCGGCGGGGCGGGGAATAGGGTCGGCGCCTCCCCGCAGCGATCCCGCGCCATGAACCCCTCCTCGCCACCGCGCATCCTCTCGGGCGTGCAGCCGAGCGGCCGCCTGCATCTGGGCAACTATTTCGGCGCGATGCAGCAGCACATCGCGCTGCAGGACGAGGGCGCGGCCTTCTACTTCATCGCCGACTACCACGCGCTCACGACGGTGCAGGAGCGCGTGCGGCTCGCGGCCCTCGTGGACGACGTCGCGCTCGACTACCTCGCGCTCGGTCTCGATCCGCGGCGCGCGACCTTCTTCCGGCAGTCCGACGTGCCGGAGGTGGCCGAGCTCACCTGGATCCTCGCGACCGTCACCGGCATGGGCCTGCTCGAGCGCGCGACCTCCTACAAGGACAAGCTGGCGCGCGGCATCGCGCCGCGGGCCGGGCTGTTCCTCTACCCGGTGCTCATGGCGGCCGACATCCTGGCCTACCGCGCCGAACTCGTGCCCGTGGGCAAGGACCAGGTGCAGCATCTCGAGATGACGCGCGACATCGCCGACGCGTTCCACGCGGCCTTCGGCCGGCAGGTCTTCACGCGGCCGCAGGCGCGCCTCGCGCAGGGCGCCGACGTCGTGCCCGGCGTCGACGGCCAGAAGATGAGCAAGTCCTACGGCAACACGATCGACCTGTTCGCGTCGGGCGCGGCGCTCAAGAAGGCCGTGATGTCGATCAAGACCGACTCGCGCGGCGTCGACGAGCCCAAGGTGCCCGAGGAGAACACCATCTTCCAGCTCTACCGCCTCGTGGCCCCGCCCGCCGACGCGGCGGAGATGGCGCGGCGCCTCTCGGTCGGCGGCTACGGATACGGCGACGCCAAGAAGGCGCTGCTCGCGGCCATCGAAGCGCGCTTCGCCGCGGCGCGCGAGCGGCGCGAGCAGTTGCAGCGCCGTCCGGACGACGTGGCCGACGTGCTCGCGCAGGGGGCGCGACGGGCGCGCGCCGAGGCGCAGGCGCTGCTCGGCGAGGTGCGCGAGGCCGTCGGCCTGACGCGTCGCCCGATCGATCCGTGATCGTCGTCCTGCAGCGCGTGGCGCGCGCGGCGATCGCGATCGACGGCGCGGACATCGCCTCGATCGGGCGCGGGCTGTGCCTGCTGACCTGCGCGCTGGCCGACGACACCGACGACGAACTCGACTGGCTGGCGGGCAAGATCGCGTCGCTGCGCGTGTTCCCCGATGCGGCGGGCGCCACGAACCTCGACCTGGCGCAGGCGCAGGGCGCGGTGCTCGTCGTGCCGCAGTTCACGCTGGCGGCCGACTGGCGCCGGGGACGCCGGCCGTCCTTCACCGGCGCGGCCGGGCCGGCGCCGGGCCGGCGGCTCGTCGAGCGCTTCGTCGCGGCGCTGGCGGCGCGCGGCTGCAGCGTGACGAGCGGCGGCTTCGGGCGGCAGATGGAGGTCGCGCTGGTGAACGACGGGCCCTTCACGCTCGTGCTCGACAGCCGGCACGGTCCGCGAGGCGGCGCCGCGCCGCCACCGTAAGCGCTTTCTTGACAAGGGTTTGCTGGTCGATATCCTCGCCCGCCGCCAGACCGCAGGGAGGAGCCCAGATCGTGAGCCGGCCCAGCAAGCCCCCGCCGCCGCCGACGCCCGCGCCCGCCGCCGGGGCGCGGACGGTCACCAAGAAGGACCTCGTCGAGCGCATCTCGGCGCGCACGGGCGAGACCAAGGTCGTCACCAAGGCCGTCGTGCAGATGTTCCTCGACGAGATCGTGGTCGAACTCTCGGCCGGCAACCGGCTCGAATTCCGCGACTTCGGCGTGTTCGAGGTGCGCCCGCGCCGGGCGCGTCGCGCGCAGAACCCGCGCACGCTCGAGAAGGTGGCCGTGCCGGCCAAGAACGTGGTGAAGTTCAAGGTCGGGCGCGTCATGCGCCAGTGCGTTTCGGGCGAACTGCCCCCGCCGGCGGGCGGCGGCGCCGCCGCCGACGACGACGACGACTGAGATCTCAGCCCGCGAGCGCCTGATCGAGATCCTCGAGCAGGTCCTCGATGTCCTCGACGCCGACCGAGAGGCGGATCAGCCCGTCGGCCAGTCCCGCCTTGCGGCGATCCTCGGCCGGGATCGAGGCGTGCGTCATCGAGGGCGGGTGCTCGATGAGCGACTCCACGCCGCCGAGGCTCTCGGCCAGCGCGAAGATCTTCGTGCGCGTCGTGAGCGCCATGCCCTCCTCGACGCCGGCCTTCAGCTCGAAGGAGAGCATGCCGCCGAAGTCGCGCATCTGGCGGCGCGCGATCGCGTGGCCGGGATGGCCGGCCAGCCCGGGGTAGTGCACCCGCGCGACCTTGGGGTGCTCGGAGAGGAAGCCCGCCACGGCGCGCGCGTTGCTGCAGTGGCGCTCCATGCGCAGGTGCAGCGTCTTGGTGCCGCGCAGCACGAGGAAGCAGTCCTGCGGGCCGGGCACGGCGCCGATGGCGAACTGCAGGAAGGCCAGGCGCTCGTGCAGCGCGTCGTCGTTCAGCACGAGCGCGCCCATGATCAGGTCGCTGTGCCCGCCGAGATACTTGGTGACGCTGTGCATCACGACGTCGCAGCCGAGCGCGAGCGGCTGCTGCAGGTAGGGCGAGGCGAAGGTGTTGTCGCAGGCGACGAGCGCGCCGGCGCGGTGCGCGATCTCGGCCACCGCCGCGAGGTCGGTCACGCGCAGCAGCGGGTTGGTCGGGGTCTCGAGCCAGACGAGCGCGGCGGGGCGGTCGAGCGCGGCGCGCACCGCGTCGAGATCGGTCGTGTCGACGACGTCGAGCTTCAGGCCCCAGCCGTCGAAGATGCGCCGGAACATGCGGAAGGTGCCGCCGTACAGGTCGTTGCCGCACACGACGCGGTCGCCGGGCGAGAGCGTCGTGAGCACCGCGTGGATCGCGGCCAGACCGCTGGCGAAGCACAGCCCGTGCCGGCCGCCCTCGAGCGCCGCGAGGTTCTCCTGCAGCGCGGTGCGCGTGGGGTTCTTGCCGCGCGAGTAGTCGTAGCCGTCCTTCACGACCGCCGGCGCCTCCTGCACGTAGGTCGAGGTGCAGTAGATCGGCGTCATGATCGCCCCGGTCGTCGGGTCGGGGCGCTGGCCGGCGTGGATCGCGAGAGTTCCCGGTCGCACGTGGCTGTCCTCCTCGGGGATGGGGCGGCTCGCCGCGCGCGACGGCCGCGGCGCCGAGAATACGGGGCCGGCGGCGCGCCGCGCCACCGCCGCCGGCCGCGGCGCGGCGCGAGCGGCAACTGGATCGCCGTCGCCGGGCATGGAACCATGGCTCGCGCGGCCCTTTGCCGGTCGCGACGCCCATGCCCGCCCCGGCTCCCACATCGCGCGTCGTGCTGGTCGTCGACGACGACCCGGCGGTCGCGCGCATGGTGGCGGCGGTGCTCGCGCGGCAGGGCGCCGTCGTCGAGGTCGCGCACGACGGCGGCGAGGCGCTCGCGCGCCTCGCGCGCGGGCCGGTCGACGCGGTGCTCACCGACCTGACGATGCCGGGCATGAGCGGGCTGGCGCTGGTGCGCGCGGCCGAAGCCGCCGGCCACCGCATGCCCTTCCTCGTGATGAGCGCCTTTCTCGACCCCGAGACCGAGACGCGCCTGTGCGCCGAGGCGGGCGTCGCGGGCGTGTTGCGCAAGCCCTTCGAGATCGCGCGCCTGCAGCGCGACGTCGCGGCCTTGCTGCGCCGCGCCGCGCCGCGCGGGCTGGCACTGGTGCCGCGGCGGCTCATCGAGCAGGTCGCGGCGGCGACGGGCCTGTCGGCGGCGGGGGCGGCGTGCTGAGGCGCCTGCGCCTCGCGACGGCCGGCGAATCGCACGGTCGGGGGCTGCTCGCCACGCTCTCGGGCCTGCCGGCGGGCCTGCCCTTCCCGGCCGCGCGCATCGACGCCGCGCTGGCGCTGCGTCAGGGGGGCTTCGGGCGCTCGTCGCGCCAGCGGCTCGAGCACGACCGGGTCGAGGTGCTGGCCGGCGTGGTGGGGGGCAAGACGTCCGGGGCGCCGCTGTGCCTGGTCGTCTGGAATCGCGACGAGAGCCTCGCCCGGCGCCCCGCGCTCAGCCGCCCGCGGCCCGGTCACGCCGACCTGGCGGGCGGCTGCAAGTACGGGACGACCGACATGCGCGGCGTGCTCGAGCGCGCCTCGGCCCGCGAGACGGCGGCGCGCGTCGCGGCCGGAGCCTGCGCCGAGGAATTGCTGGCGCGCTGCGGAATCGAAGTGCTCGGCTACGTGCGCGCGGTGGGCCGCGTCCCGACGGTCGAGAGCTTCGCGCCCGGACGGCGCCTCGATCTGGCGCGGGCCGCGGCTCGCCGCGACCGCTCGGCCTTCCACGTGATCGACGCGCGCGCCGAGGCCGCCATGAAGCGCGCGGTGCTGGCCGCGCGGCGCGCGGGCGACACGCTCGGCGGCTGCTTCGAGGTGCGCGCGCACGGCGTGCCGCCCGGCCTCGGCTCGCTCGAGGCGCTCGACAGCCGCCTCGACGGCCGGGTCGGCGCCGCGTTGCTCTCGATCCCGGCGATCAAGGCCGTCGAGATCGGCGAAGGCGTCGCGGGGGCCGGCCGCCGCGGCAGCGAGGTGCACGACGAGATCGGGCCGCCGAACCGCGCCGGGCCGGTGCGCGCGAGCAACCGCGCCGGCGGCATCGAAGGCGGCATGAGCAACGGCGAGCCGATCGTGGCGCGGGCCTGGATGAAGCCGCTGCCCACGCTGGCGCGCCCGCTGGCCTCCTGGGACTACGCCACGGGCCGTCGCGAGCCGGCCTTCTTCGAGCGCGCCGACGTCACGGCCGTGCCGGCCGCGGCGATCGTCGGCCAGGCCATGCTCGCGCTCGTCCTGCTCGACGCCCTGCTGGAGAAAACGGGGGGGGACAGCCTGCCGGAAGTGCAGCGGGCGCTCTCGGCCCATCGGCGGGCCGTCGCGAGGCGATTCGGGCGCCGATCCGGTCGTTGACGCGCAACATGCGCGTCGTTACGATCTCCCCTTTTCCCCGGTGGCCGAAACCGTCTTCCTCGACGGCCGGGCGCTAGCGTAGCTCAACTGGTAGAGCCCCGGTTTTGTAAACCGGAGGTTGTGGGTTCGAGTCCCGTCGCTAGCTCCAAGGCGTGTCGTGCCGAACCGTCGCAGCAGGGCGGGCAGGGTCGGTCCAGCGGGGGGCAGGGCAGGCAGGGCAGCAGGTCGAGGTCACAGGAGCGCCGAACGACGACACGCACACCGCACACCCAGGGGGGATGCCCGAGTGGTTAAAGGGGACGGGCTGTAAACCCGTTGGCTTTGCCTACGCAGGTTCGAATCCTGCTCCCCCCACCACGCGGGGCACGCGCCCGCGACGATCACGCACACGACGGAGACGGACAGGCACGAGAGACGAGACGCCAAGCCACGACCGACCGCACGCAGGCGGGTGTAGCTCAATGGTAGAGCCCCAGCCTTCCAAGCTGGTTGCGTGGGTTCGAATCCCATCACCCGCTCCAGCGCGGGTCGGCGACGCGCACCGCCCATCGAGGACACCGAGCAGACACCCACCGACACGCGCTGCTGTGGCTCAGGGGTAGAGCACGTCCTTGGTAAGGACGAGGTCACGGGTTCGAATCCCGTCAGCAGCTCCAGCGCGTGCGCGGCACGAACGAATCGACAGCGACCAGGACACTGACACGACAGCCTTCGCGCCGCGGCGGAGCCCCGCCGGGCGCGAACATTCCAAGGAGACGCAGGGACATGGCGAAGGGCACTTTCGACCGCAGCAAGCCGCACGTGAACGTCGGCACCATCGGTCACGTCGACCACGGCAAGACCTCGCTCACGGCAGCGATCACGTCCGCCCTCGCCCTCAAGGGCATGGCCGACGCCCGGGCCTTCGACACGATCGACAAGGCGCCCGAGGAGCGCGCGCGCGGCATCACGATCGCGACGGCGCACGTCGAGTACAACACCGAGAAGCGCCACTACGCGCACGTCGACTGCCCGGGCCACGCCGACTACGTGAAGAACATGATCACGGGCGCGGCGCAGATGGACGGCGCGATCCTCGTCGTGTCGGCCGCCGACGGCCCGATGCCGCAGACGCGCGAGCACATCCTGCTGGCCCGCCAGGTCGGCGTGCCCTCGGTGCTCGTGTTCCTCAACAAGTGCGACATGGTCGACGACCCCGAACTCATCGAGCTGGTCGAGCTCGAGATCCGCGAGCTGCTCAACAAGTACAGCTTCCCGGGCGACGAGACGCCGATCGTGCGCGGCTCGGCGCTGCAGGCGCTCGAGGCCCTCGCGGCCGGCGCGAAGGCCGACGACGAGCGCTTCAAGTGCATCTGGGAGCTGATGGATGCCTGCGACAGCTGGGTCCCGGACCCCGAGCGCGACGTCGACAAGCCCTTCCTGATGCCGGTCGAGGACGTGTTCTCGATCAAGGGCCGCGGCACGGTCGCCACGGGCCGCATCGA
>CAZBBB010000024.1:0-38208 GCA_964490005.1 uncultured Phycisphaerales bacterium
CGGGGAGGCGCTCGCCCGCGAGCTGGGCGCGGCGCCGCGCCGCGAGCGACTGCTGCAGGCGCTCGTGCCAGATCGGCGCGCCGTCCATGGGGGAGGCCGGGCAGACCATGTGCAGCGTCTCGGCCAGCGCCTCGGCCCGGCGGTCGAGTTCGCGGGCGCGTTCGGCCACGGCTTGGCGCTCGCCCTGCCGGCGCGTCAGGTCGCGCAGCAGCGCGCGCAGCTCGGAGAGATCGTCGGCCAGGTCGAGGCCCGGCCGCGCGAGGCGCTCCTCGCGCAGCGGCAGCTCGGTGAACAGGGCGCGCACGTGCTCGACGGCCTTGCTGACCTCGACGCGCTTGCGGTCGAGGCTCGCGCGGCTCGCCGCGAGCGTCTGGCGCGCGGCGACGAGGCGCCGCTCGCGCTCGGGGCGCTCGGCCACGAAGGCCAGCTTCTCGCGCGCCTTGTCGAGGTGCTGCTGCGTCGTCTCGAAGGCCACCAGACCGAGTTCGGTGCGCAGCGCGGCGCACTCGGCGGCGAGGCTCTCGCAGCGCGCGCGCTCGGGATCGACGGGCGGAGCGGCGGCCTTGCGCCGCAGCAGCAGGCCGCCGGTGGTGCACAGGCCCGCCGCGATCGGCGCGACGAGGCCCCAGCTCGGCGTGTCGTCGGTGAGCACCGAGACGGCCAGCAGCAGGCCGGTGGCGATCAGGCCGCCCGCGGCCTTCTGCCGCGGCGTGAAGACCGGGTCGCCGGCGCGGCGCTCCTTCGAGCGCTGCCCCTTGGCGGGCTCGGGCGGCAGGGCCGCCGTCAGCGTGGCGAGCAGGTCCTCCTTGACCTGCAGGCCGCGCAGCGATTCCTCGCGCTGGCGCAGCTTGCGCTCGGCGTCGGGCGAGGCCAGCGCCTCGAAGTCGAGTTCGGCGGCCTGCACGGCGGCCTCGGCCCGCGCGACCTCCTCGGCGGCCAGCTCGGGCAGGCGCGCGCTCTCGTGCGCCGCGCGCAGCCGGCCCTGCAGCTCGGCCATCGGCAGGCGGGCGAGGGCGGCCTGGCCGGTCTCGTCGAGCGGGCGCGCGAACAGCGCCGCGCCGCGTTCGCGCAGCAGCGCCTGCAGCGCGTCGCGCTCGCGGTCGATGTCGTTGAGGTGCACGCGGTCCTGGTGGTGCACGGCCGCCTCGCTGACGAGCGCGCGCACTTCGTCCTCGGCGGCCAGGACGATCTCGTTCTCCTCGCCCAGGACGGTCTGGGCCTGCAGCTCGACGAGCTGCGCGGCGCCCTGCGCGGCCGCCTGCCGCGCGGCGGCGTCGGCGGCGGCCAGCCCGGCGAGATGGCCGCGGGCGTCGGTCGGCAGGTCGTCGCGCTCGAGGCGCGCGGCGGCGCGGGCGCGCAGGTCCTCGATGGTCTCGATGGCGCGCAGCACCGGCAGCAGCACCTCGGCTCGGAACACGCGCGTCGAGTCCTCGCGCAGCTCGCCGGTGAGCCCGGCGATGCGGTGCTCGTCGGCGGCGAGCGCCTCGCGCAGTTCGTTGAGGCGCAGCGCGCGGGCGTGGGCGGCGTCGCGCTCGCGCGCCAGGCGGCGCAGGGCCAGCGTGAGCTGGCGGTGCGCCGTCAGGCCGCGGCCGTCGGGCTGCCAGAGCGCGCCGCGCAGCGCCGCCAGCTCCTCCTGCACTTCGGGAGCGTCGCGCAGGTCCTCGCCGCCGCCGCCGACGAGCAGCCGCTCGCGCACGGCGTCCCAGCCGGCCTCGTCGAGCTGCGGCAGGCGGCGCCCGTCGGGCGCATGCAGCGAGAGGAAGGTCTCGCGCGGGATCGGCCCCAGGCAGGGCAGCGGCGCGTTGGCGATGCTGCGCGACTCGCCGTCCAGGTCGAGGCGGCCCTCGGGCCCGTCGCGGTGGTTGCGCTGCACGGCGATCGGCCGGCCGTCGTCGAGGCGCAGCTGCGCGCGCCCCGAGGCGCGGCCGGCGCCGGCCGGCGCCGGCGCGTAGCCGTAGAGCAGCGTGACGAGGAAGTCGCGCAGCGAGGTCTTGCCGCTCTCGTTGGGGCCGTGCACGACGAGCAGCGGCTCGGCGGCGAGGTCGGCGGCCGTGAAGGCCTTGAGCGGCCCGCAGGCCTCGATGTCGATGCGGTCGAGTCTCATGCGTTCGGTTCCAGGCTCAGGAGTTCGGCGGCGGGGCCGGGCAGGTCGGCGAGCAGGTGCGCGAGGCGTTCGCCGTCGGGGCTGCCGGCGAACGCGGCGGGCGCCGGCAGCGGGAGCGCGTCGAGGTCCAGGCCGGCCTCGTCGATGAGCTGCAGCAGCAGGCCGAGACGGTCCTCGCGCTCGCGCCGGCCGGCGAGGTCGATCGGCGCGTGCAGGCCGCCGTCGAGCACTTCGCAGGACAGCACGCCGCGGTCGGCGAGCGCGCGCCCGCACTCGTCGGAGAGGTCGAGCAGCGCCTCGGCGTCGCGCGGCGCCGTGGTGGGGCCCGCGAGGCGCACGCGCAGCATCCAGTGCTGCCCGGGCAGGACGTGGTCGAGGCGGGCGAGCTGCGCGCCGAGGTCGGCGGCGAGTTCTTCGGCGCGCTCGGGAGCGCGCGCCTGCAGCGTTTCCCAGCGCAGCGGCGCGAGCGCGCGCAGACCGGCCTCGGCCTGCCTGCCGGACCCGTCGACGAGCAGCGCGCCGTGCGCGCCGGGCTCGTGGAAGCCGCGGCCGAGCAGCCGCGGCGGCGCGAGCGTCACTTCCGGCAGCTTGGGCTGGATGCGTCCGCGCTCGTCGCGCAGCACCGGTTCGGCGCCGGCGGCCGTCACGACCGCGCCGGGCGAGAGCCGCGTCACGGCGGCGTCGGCCGAGACGACGGCGACGCCCGCCGCCGCCAGGCGCGCGAACTGGGCGCGGGCGAAGGCCTCGTCGGCCGGCAGCAGGCGCAGCGCGTCGAGGGCCGGGCCGTCGACGACCAGCGCGCGCGCTTGCTCGGAGAGGCACAGGTCGACGAGGCGCGTGAGCGCGAGGCGCTCGAACTCGGCGAGGCGCGCGCGCAGCTCGTCGGGGCCGCACGCGAAGGGCGCGCCGAGCTGCAGCGCGGCGCAGTGGACATGACGGGACGGACTGGACACGCGCGGACCTCCGGGACCGTGAACGCCCGGAACGCGACAGCACGCCGGGCGGGTGGGGAGAGCCGTATCGGCCCGCGCGCGGGACGACTTGCGCCCGGAATCCGGCGGGCGCGCGGGCGTCGGCGGGGCGTATCGTGGCCCGCCATGACGCCGGAGCGCCGGGCCACCGTCCTGCTGCTGCTGCTCCCGGCCCTGCTGCCGTGGCTGCTGTTCGCGGCGTATCTGAACGACGACGCGCTGCTGTATTCCTACGACCACGCGCAGCAGCAGTTGCCGCGCTTCACGCTGCTGGACGAGGCGCTGCGCGCGGAGGGCGCGCCTCCGCTGTGGCAGGAGGCGCTGCAGGGCGGGGGCCCCTTCCACGCCAACCCCGAGACGCCGACGCTGCATCCCGTCGCGCTCGCGCTGCTGTCGCTCGCGCCGCCGCTGCGGGCGCTGAACCTGTTCGTCGTGCTGCACCTGGCGCTGGCGGGCGTCGGCATGACGCTGCTCGCGCGGCGCCTGGCGCGGGAGACGGGGCTCGCGGAGGGGCCGGCGGCCGTCGGCGCGCTGCTCGCGGGCCTGCTCTTCGCGCTCAACGCCTTCACGCGCATGGAGCACTTCAACCTCGTCGTGTACGGCGCGGCGCACGCGCTGCTGCCGTGGATCCTGCTGGCGGCCGTGGCGCTGGCGCGCGGCCGCTCGCCGGCGCGCGCGGCGGGCGCGCTCGCGCTGCTGCTCGGCGTGCAGGTCGCGACGGGCGGCCTGTACGTCTGGGCCTACACGGGGCTGCTGCTGGCGCTGGCGGGCGGGGCGGCGGTCGGCGCGCCGGAGACGCGCGGACGGCTGCTGCGCTGGGGGCCGGTCGTGCTCGCCGTCGCCGCCGCGCTGGCCTGCGCCAAGCTCGCGGGCCTGCCGGCCTGGGTCGCCGCGACCCAGCGCGCGACGGCGTTGGCTCCCGAGATCGCGCGCGGCATCACGCTGGGCGGGCACCAGGTCTTCTCCTGGGACGAGGTCTGCGCGCAGGTGCGGCTGTACACGGCCGGCGGCTGGCCGCTGCTGCTGGCGCCGCTGGCGCTGGGCGTGAAGCGCCGCGCCGTCGTGCTCGTCGCGCTGGCGATCGCGGCGTTCGGCGCGGCGGTGTCCCTCGGCGGGCCGGCGCACGACGCGCTGGTCGCGTGGGTGCCGCCCTTCGACCGCGTGCGCAACGCCGTGCGCGCCTGGACGCTGGTGAACGCGCTGCTGCCGCCGCTCGCGGGCCTCGGCGCGGCGGTGCTCGTCGACGTGCTCGGCCGGCGCGCGGGGCAGCGGCGGCTGTGCGTTGCGCTGGGGCTGCTCGCTGTCCCCGCGCTCGTGCCCTCGATGCTGGACACGGGCGCGCACGACGCGCTGCTCGAACGACCGGCCTCGCGCGCGCAGATCGTGGCGCACCTGTACCCCAACTGGACGGAGGTCGCGCGGCGCGCCGACGAGACCGAGCGCGCGGCCTTCCTCGACCAGGGTGCGGCGGGCGGCCGCAGCGAGCAGTTCATCACGACGCAGCTCGGCCTGGCGATCGCGGGCGGACAGCTCGGCCACGCCTGGCCGGAGGCGCTCGCGCGGCACCTGCACGGCGAGGCCGGCGAGCCGCCGCTCGACGCGGCGCGCCGCGCGCGCCGGCTCGGCGTGCTTGCGGTGCGCTGGCTGGTGACGGCCGACCGCTCCGGGCTGCCGAGCGACGTCGCCTGGGCGCCCGAGCGCGGGCTGACCTTCCCCGTCGGCATCGACGGCGCGCGCGTGGTCGAGAATCCGCAGGCGCGGCCGCGCGCCTTCATGGCGGCGGGCACGATCGGCGTGGCGGACGCGGGCGGCGCCGGCGCCGCGAGCGCCGAACGGCTGCTCGACCATCCCCAGCTCGACCTGCGGCGCCTGACGATCGTGCGCTTCGACGAGGAGGCGCCGCCGAGCGAGGCCGAGCGCGCGTCCTGCGACGCGTTTCTCGCCGCGCCCCCCGCCGAGCGCGCCGTGCTCGGCGAACTCGTCGTGCGCGCCGCGGCGGCGTCCGCCGGGCGCGCCGCGGAGCCGGTCCGCGTCACGCGCCTGGCGAGCGGTGCCGTCGACCTGCAGCGCGCGTCCGACGAGGCGGGCTGGCTCGTCGCGGCCGAGACCTGGGCGCTGCACGGCGGCTGGGAGTTCACGGCGATCGGCGCCGACGGCGGCCGCCGCGCGCTCGTTCCGCGCCTCGCCGACGGCGTCGCGACGGCGCTCTGGTTGGCGCCGGGCGAGCGGATCGTGCAGGCGCGCTACGCTCCCGCCGACGTCCGCGCGGGCCTGTGGGTCGGGCTGCTCGGACTGCTCGCGGCCTTGGGCCTGCTGGCCGCGCGCGGCGCGCGCGCGGGCCGCGGCGCGCCGTCGGCAGGCGAACGGGGCGCGCCCGCCGCATAGACTGGCGCTCCTCCCGGGAGCAGCCATGGCCGCCGATCACGTCCTCGCGATCGATCAGGGCACGACGAGCACGCGCGCCGTGCTGTTCGACGCGCAGGGCGAGCCCGTCGCGTCGGCGCAGCGCGAACTGGCGCAGTCCTTCCCGCGGGACGGCTGGGTCGAGCACGACGCGGCCGAGATCTGGACGGCGGCGCGCGAGCTGTGCGTCGAGGCGCTCGCCGGCGCGCGCCTCGACGCGGCGCGCGTGGCTGCGATCGGCCTGACCAACCAGCGCGAGACCGTCGTGCTGTGGGAGCGCGGCTCAGGGCGGCCGCTGCATCCGGCGATCGTGTGGCAGGATCGCCGCACGGCCCGGGACTGCGAGCGGCTGCGCGCCGCCGGGCACGAGGCGCTCGTGCAGCGGCGCACCGGCCTGCTGCTCGACCCGTACTTCTCGGCCACCAAGCTGGCCTGGCTGCTCGAGCACGTGCCCGGCGCCCGCGCGCGGGCCGAGCGCGGCGAGCTGGCGGCCGGCACGATCGACTGCTGGCTGCTGTGGAACCTCACCGGAGGCGCGCGCCACGCGACCGACGCGAGCAACGCGTCGCGGACGGCGCTCTTCGACGTGCACCGCCAGTGCTGGGACGACGAACTGCTCGCGCTGTTCGGCGTGCCGCACGGGCTGCTGCCGGAGGTGCTCGACAACGCCGCCGACTTCGGGCGCACGCCGCGCGCGCTGTTCGGGCGCGAGCTGCCCGTCACGGGACTGGTCGGCGACCAGCAGGGCGCGGCGCTGGGGCAGGCCTGCTGGGAGGCGGGCACGATCAAGGCCACCTACGGCACGGGCGGTTTCGTGCTGCTGAATACCGGCGAGCGGGCGCCGGTCAGCAGGCACCGGCTGCTCGGCACGGTCGGCTACCGCCTCGGCGGGAGCGTGAGTCACGCGCTCGAGGGCAGCCTGTTCTCGGCCGGCTCGACGATGCAGTGGCTGCGCGACGGGCTCGGGCTGTTCGGGAAGTCGGCCGAGAGCGAGGCGCTCGCGCGGCGCGCCGATCCGCAGCGGCGCGTGGCGCTCGTGCCGGCCTTCACGGGCCTGGGCGCGCCGCACTGGGACGCCCATGCGCGCGGCGCGATCCTCGGGCTCACGCGCGACGCGACGGCCGCCGATCTCGTCGCCGCGGGGCTGCAGGCCGTCGCGTTCCAGACGCGCGAACTGCTCGACGCCATGGCCGCCGACGGCGCGCCGGCGCCCGCCGCGCTGCGCGTCGACGGCGGGCTCTCGAACAACGGCTACGCGATGCAGTTCCTCGCCGACATGCTCGCGCTGCCCGTCGAGCGCCCCGCGCAGACCGAGACGACCGTGCTCGGCGCCGCGCTGCTGGCCGGCCTGCACGTCGGCCTGTATCCCGCGCCGCGCGTTCTCGCCGAGCGCTGGCGTCTCGACCGGCGCTTCGAGCCGGCCATGTCCGCCGACGAGCGCGCCGACCGCTGGTCGCACTGGCAGGCCGCCGTCGCCCGCGTGACGGAGCGCGGCGGGGCGTGACGGAGTACGACGAACTCGTCGACCGGCTCCTCGATGACGCGCTTCGAGGCGAGGCGGTCGAGCCAGTGGATCGTCGCGAGGGTGTCGCGCATCTCGACGCGGCCCGGCGCGCGCGCTTCGAACTGTTGCTGGACGCGGTCATGGCGAGGCCCGCGGAACAGGTTGCATTCGAACTACCCAAGATGATCGGCCCCTATCGCATCCAGTCCCTCATCGGCCGGGGCGGGCAGGGGGAGGTCTATCGCGCACAGGACACGCATCTGGGCCGAGTCGTGGCGCTCAAGGTGCTGCGCCAACCTGTGCACGCGGCGACGGACGCGGTCGGAGAGTCACCCTCGCTGACGCGACTGCGCCGCGAGGCGACCGCGCTTGCGCGGCTCGATCACCCGGGACTGGGCGGCGTCTTCGATTTCGGCATCGCGGACGGCGTGGCCTACATCGCGATGCGACTGCTTGATGGAGAGACGCTCGCTGCGCGCATCGCCGCCGCACGCGCGTTGGCGGAGTCATCCCGCGGCACGAAGCGCGACGGTGCCGAAACGAGGACGCGGGCCGCGAGCGCCGCGCTCATCATCGAGCGGGTTGCGCGCGCGCTCCACGTGGCCCATGAAGCGGGCATCGTCCACCGCGACATCAAGCCCTCCAACATCATGCTTCCGGGCGACGGCCAACCCGTGCTTCTCGACTTCGGTCTGGCACAGGATTCGGGGAGCGATCACGCGTCCCTGACCCGGACGGGCGACGCCTTCGGTACGCCGGCCTACATGTCGCCCGAGCAGGTGAGCCGTGCCGTGAAGCGCGTGGATCGTCGCTCGGATGTGTATTCGTTGGGCGTGACCCTGCACGAAGCGTTGACGCTACGGCGCCCTTTCACGGCGGATGACCGACGTCTCCTCGAGGAGCAGATTCGTCACGGGGTTCTGGACGGCTCGATCCGCCTCGAGCGCGAGTTTCCGCGTGATCTTGTCGTGGTGTTGCGCAAGGCCATGGACCGCGATCCGGCGCGTCGGTACCCCACGGCTCTGGCGCTGGCGGAGGATCTGCAGCGCTGGCGCGAGAGCCGTCCCATCATGGCGCGACCGGCAGCCTGGTGGGTGCACACGCACCGCTGGGTCGAGCGTCACAAGACCGCGACACTTGTTGCGGTCTCCGTGATCATGGCCTTCGTGCTCGGGGGCAGCCTGTTCGAGCGGGACGACGCCGAGCAGATCTCTCGCCTGCGTCAGGAGACGGCTTCGCGGGATCTCGGCCGTCGCCTGCTCGAGACGAGCCGGACGCTGCAGTCAACGGACGAAGGCGCGGCGCTCGTCGTGGCGATCGAAGGTGCCGCACGCGCGCCGAGCGTCACGGCGAACAACACACTGGCCGCCTTGCTGACGGGTGTGCGCGAGCGCCGGACCGTCTTCGCGCACGAGCGGGGGATGTCGGCGGCCGTCATCGCAGGGAACGGGCAGTTCGTCGCGACCGCCGGCCGTGACCGCACGGCGCGAGTCTGGCGCACTGATGATGGAACGGCGCTGCGTACGCTGGGGCCGTTCGACGGCGCACCGACGGCTGTGGCCCTTGCTCATGATGGCCACGTGTTGGCAATCGGACGCGACGATGGCCGGGTCGGGGCGTGGAGTACCGAGACGTGGGAGTCTCTCCTCGATGTCGTGTCGGTCGGGTCGCCCGTCGGCTCCCTCTCGTTGGAGCCGAACGGACGGCGCCTGGTCTGTGGCCTCCAGGACGGGCGGGTGCTGCTCCTGAACGTCGAGACGGGCGAGTTGATCGAGGCGATCGAGTTCGGTCAGGCCGATGCGCGCGTGGCCTTCGCCTCTGGTGGCGAGCGCCTCGTGGCGAACTCCTCGGACGGACTCATGGGGTTGTGGGATGCGAGTGGAGAGCGCCCGACGCTCCTGCGGTTGCTGCATGGGGCTGCTGCTCCCGACTGTCAGCTGCTGCCGTCCCGTCCGCAACTAGGGCACGAATCAGAGCGTGCCGTCGTCGTCGTCGAGTCGGGGCAACTCTCGCTGCTCGACCTGCGCACCGGAGGCATCGATCGTTCCTTGTCCTTCGTCGGTCACGTGAGCGGGGCGATCGACATCGATGCGAGTCAGCGCTACCTGGTCGCGGGGCTCGAGCAGGGCAGCGTCGTGGCCTTCGACCTGCTGGAGCCCGATGGGCGGCCGCAATACTGGGGAGGCGCCGACGGATGCACGACGACCGTCAGGGTCGATCTGCGCGGCGAACGACTGCTGCAGGACTCGGGAGACGGTCGGCCCAGGGTCCTGCGACTTCCGGGCGGCGACGATGCGGAGGAGTTCAAGCTTCCGATCGGAGCCATTCTCGCCGCGCGCTTCGATGCCGATGGCAACGGCCTGCTGACCGCCAACGAGGATGGGACCTTGCGCTGGTTCGACTGGCGCGCTGATGCGGCGAGTCTGCGCGGCACTTGGGCGATGGCGCTGGATGTGGCGCCCGACAACTCCCGTATGGCCGTCCTGACCGAGGATGGTCGTCTGCGCGTCCATCGCTCGACTGACATGAGCCTGGTGCTCGATGTTCGCCTGTCGACGACTCATCAGGAACTGATCGGTGTCGACCTCGCCGCCGACGGGCGTTCCGTGGTGTTGGCTTCGCGCGCCGGCTCCGCTCTGATCCTCGACATCGAGACCGGTGAGCGACGGCTCGACGTGCCGCACGCGAGTCCCGTGTGGGACGCCCGCTACGATCCGGGAGGCAGCCGCATCGTGACCGCGGCGCAAGACGGTGTCGCGCGCCTCTGGGATGCGCACAGTGGGGAGCTGCTGCGCGAGTTCAGGGGGCATTCCGCGGGCGTCAGGTCGGCGGCGTTCAGTGGCGACGGGTCGCGCCTGGTGACCACGTCGGAGCACAAGGAGGATCGCGGCGTCCGCATCTGGGAGGTCGCGACCGGACAGTTGATCCGCACCCTGATCGAGGGCGATGCAACGCCCGTCACGGCGAGACTGGACGGCAGCGGTCGGCGGGCCGCGGTCGGATATTGGGGCGGCCGCGTCCGCCTCTGGGAAGTCGATGACGCAGCGGCCGCGCCCCTGGTTCTGGCCGGACACCGTCGCGAAGTGCACTGCCTGGACTTCAGCGCTGACGGCCGCAGGGTCGTCTCCGGCGGACGCGACGGCGAACTTCGCGTCTGGGATGCCGGCTCGGGTGCCGAAGTCGTCACGTATGTGCGGGGCGCTGCCGAGTTCGTGCAGTGTCTGGCGCTCAGCCCGGACGGAGCCTACGCGTGGACCGGACGATTCGGCGGGCGTGTGGAAGCACTGGCGCTCGACCCGGTGGCGGAGGCCGGGCGAAGGCGCCCGCGCGAATTGACTCCCGCTGAGCGCATGCCGCTCGGGCTGTGACGGATGACGCCCCCGTCCGATTTGCCGCGGTGCACGCGGATCGCACCCGCGATGGCGTGGCTAGAATGCCCGCCGTGACCGGCTCATCCTCCGACAGCGCGAGCGGGGAGGATCCGGCGGCGCCGTTGTTGCGACGGTGGCAGGACGCAGGGGACCGCGAGGCACTCGACGAACTGCTCCGGCTCGAAGTGCAGGTCCTGAAGGAACGGATCCGCTGGCGAGGCGGGACCTACATCGACGGCGTCGCCACCGCGAGCGACATCGCGCAACAGACCGTCGTGCGCCTGCTGGATGCTTCGGATGCGCCGCGCTTCGAGCACCCGGGACAGTTGCGCGCCTGGTTGTGGACCGCGGCCTGGCGCCTGCTCGTCGATCACACGCGTCGTCCCGGTCGTGGTTTCGCGTCACTCGACGATCCCGCGAAGGCCGTCGATCGCGAGCGGCTGCTCATCTCGGACACCTTGTCCTCCGTGGGGCGACGCGAACGGGCCGTCGCCCTCGAACTGGCCCTCAATCTCCTGCGCGACTCCGAGCGGGAGATTCTCTCGCTGACCTACTTCGAGCACCTCGATGGCCCGGCGGCGGCGGCGCGGCTCGGCATTCCTGCGGGGGCCGTCAAGATGCGCCTCACGCGTGCCCGCCGGTCGCTGGCCGAGAAGCTCGAGTCCTGGAGCCGCTTCATCGGCTGAGCGCCTCGCTGGAGCCCATGTTGCTCCGGTGCCCGCTCGCTCGTTCCTGATTCAGCTCGTTCCGACCGGTCAGCACGACTGCCGGGACGGGCTTCACGGGAATCCCGCGAGTCGTCGCGCGCCCATGTCCTGCGGCCGGAGTCCGGCTGTCGGCACGGCGATCGCGATCGCGGGCGGCCGGTGATGAAGGGGCGCTGATCCGGCCTCGGTCCCGCCGGGGCTGAGTCGGTCAGCGAGGCAGTCAGGCTCCTCGCTCGGCCGTGCGGCGACTCGTGATGTCGCCGCACGGTGCGACGGGGGAACACAACAACCAACGCCCGATGCGGGCAGAGAGAGAGACGAACGTGATGGATCGATTCATCAGCTCATCGCGCGGTGCGAGCGAGCGCATTCGACTGTGCATGACGGCTGTCGTGATGGCCGCCGCGACCCTCGCGCCGGAGTCGGCGGCGCAAGCCGGAACGTGGAGCGTCAAGGCGTCCTTGTCCGGACCGATTGCCGGGCACGCCGCCGCCGTAGCCGGCGGCAAGCTCTATGTGACGGGCGGTTTCACCGGCACGTCGACCTGCACGGAAGTCGCCACGGTGTCGGCCTACGACGTCACGAGCAACTCGTGGACGCCGAGGGCGCCGCTGCCCGCGTCGCGGGCGCAGCACGCCGCCGCCACGATCAACGGGATCGTCTATGTCGTGGGTGGCCTGACGTCCTGCGGCTCGGTGGCGCTCACCAGCCTGACGGCGTACGACCCGGCCACGAATACCTGGACGGCCAGAGCGCCAATGCCCACCGCGCGTGGAAGCCTTGCCGTCGGCGTCGTGGACGGCATCCTCTACGCGGTCGGCGGGTTGTTCTACGTCGGCGTGAACGGGTTCGTCACGAACGCCGTCGAGGCCTACAACCCCGCGACCAATACCTGGTCGACGAAGGCGTCGTTGCCCACGGCGCGCTACGCGCTTCGGGCCGGCGTCGTGAACGGCGTGCTCTACGCGATCGGCGGTTCGTTCATCAACGGGACGCTGGTGGCGACCGTCGAGGCCTACGACCCGGGAACGAACACGTGGTCGACGAAGGCGTCGATGCCCCTTCCGAAGGCCTACGGCATGGCGGTCGAGACCATCGACAACATCATGTTCGTCGCCGGTGGCACGTCGACCGGCTCACCCGACGGCACAGTGCTGGAGTACAACGCCGCGACGAATTCGTGGGCCACGAATACGGCGATGATCACTCCGCGCGTCAACCTCGCGGGAGGCCTGCTCAACGGCGCGCTCCACACGGTGGGCGGTCAGAACGGCGCGGGAGTTCCGCAGCCGACGCACGAGGCCTTCACTCCGGGCAGCCCGTGGACCAACCTCGGCTTCGCGCTGGCCGGTGTGAACGGCAATCCCATGCTGGCCGGCACGGGCCCACTCAAGACCGGCAGTTCCGGGACACTCACGTTGAGCAACGCGGCCGGTCCGGGCGCTCTGGCCGTGATGTTCGCATCGCTCTCCAGCGCGCCTGCTCCGTTCAAGGGCGGGACGCTGGTGCCGGTGCCGATCGCGTCGCAGATCACGCTGCTCACGGCGGGCAGCCCCGGCAGCATCCCGCTGTCGTGGAGTTCGTGGCCGGCCGGACTCTCGGGGCAGAGTCTGTATCTGCAGTACGCAATCGCGGACGCGGGTGCGGTGAACGGCGTGGCGCTGAGCAATGCGCTGCGAGCGAACGTCCCGTGATGTGAGACCCGTCGGACAGGCTTCGCGTCGCAGCGCATGGCGGCGCGAGCGACGCCGGAAGCCAGAAGTCCCCGGACCCCGTGTTGGGGGTCCGGGGACTTCGCCATTCCGGAATCAGGCTGTCGGGCGCGCCGAGGACTTGCGAGAGTCGTTGGTACGCAACACGGCGCGGAGCGGCTCGGCATGGGTCTGTCGGTGGCGAAGAAGGGTGCACTCAGCGGACGGCCCGCGGACGACACCACCGACCTGCTGATCGTCGGCGGGGGGATCCACGGCGCGGCGGTGGCGCGCGACGCGGCGGGGCGCGGGCTCTCGGTGCGGCTCGTCGAGCGCGGCGATCTGGCGGGCGAGACGAGCGGCGCGTCGAGCAAGCTCATCCACGGCGGGTTGCGCTATCTCGAGCGCCTCGACGTCGGCCTGGTGCGCGAGGCGCTGCGCGAGCGCGAGGTGCTGCTCGACACGGCGCCGCATCTCGTGCAGCCGCTGCGCTTCGTGCTGCCGTGGGGGCGCGGGCAGAGGCCGGCCTGGCAGATCCGCCTCGGGCTCTGCGCGTACGACCTGCTCGGCGGTCGGCGCAGCTTGCCGGGCAGCGCGTCGCTGCGCCTCGATCGCGGCGGGCCCTACGCCGAGCCGCTGCAGGACGGCGTGACGCGCGGATTCCTCTACAGCGACTGCCGCACCGACGATGCGCGGCTCGTGATCGCGAATGCGCTCGATGCCGCCGCGCGCGGCGCGCGGATCGAGACGCGCACCGAACTGCTTTCGGCGAGACGGGTCGACGGCCTGTGGGAGGCGAGCCTGCGCGCGAGCGGCCCGGGCGCGGCCGGCGCCGCGTCGCGCAAGACGTCGAGCGAAGGCACGCGGACCGTGCGGGCGCGCGCGCTGATCGACACCGCGGGGCCCTGGGCGCTGCAGGTGCGCGAACGCGTCGCCGCCGCTGCCGGTGCCGGCCAGCATCGCCTGCGCCTCGTGAAGGGCAGCCACCTCGTCGTGCCGCGCCTGCACGAGGGCGAGCACGCCTACATCCTGCCGCAGCCCGACGGGCGCATCGTGTTCGCGATTCCCTTCGAGGAGGACTACACGCTGGTCGGCACGACCGAGGTCGTGCTCGCCGAGCCGGGGCCGGTCGCGATCAGCGCGGCCGAGACGGAGTATCTGCGCGCGGCCGTCGGGCACTGGTTGCGCCGGCCGCTCGACCCCGGCGCCGCCGTGTGGGCCTTCGCCGGCACGCGCGCGCTGGCGGATGACGGCCGTGCGAGCGCCTCGGCCGTCTCGCGCGAGGACGTCATCGAGGTGCAGGGGACGCGCGACGAGGCGCCGCTGCTCGTCGTGCTCGGCGGCAAGCTCACGACGGCGCGGCGACTGGCCGAGCGCGTGCTCGCGCGCCTGGCGAAGCGCATGCGCGGCGGTGGCGACGGTGGCGACGGTGCCGTGGGGGCGCCGTCCGCGGAGCCGGCCGCGTTTCATGCGCATCTGGCGGGCGGCCGGGCCTGGACCGCGGGCGCCGCGCTGCCTGGCGGCGATCTGCCGGCGCGCGGACGTTCGGCGCCCGAGCGACTCGCGGCCTTCGTGGCGGAACTGCGCGACGCTCATCCCGAACTGCCGCGCGACCTGCTCGCGGCCCTCGCGCGGCGTCATGGCAGCCTTGCCCGCGAACTGCTGGCCGGCGCGCGCACGCTCGACGATCTGGGCCCCGCGCACGGCGCGGGCCTGCACGAGCGCGAGCTGCACTGGTTCGTCGAGCGCGAGGGCGCCGCGACGCTCGACGACGTGCTCTGGCGACGCGGCAAGTTCGGCCTGCGGCTGCGCGCCGAGCAGCGCCTTGCCCTCGAAGCACGCCTCGTGGCGCTCGCGCCGCGTCGCGGCTTCGGACACGCGTCGCGTGTCTGAGGCCGCCGGGGCTACCGCGCGCCGGCGCGATCGCCGCGGCCCTGCCGCTCGTCAGGGCCTCAGAGCGGCGAGGCGTTCGGGAAAGTCCGTCGCGATGCAGCTCACGCCGGCGGCCCACAACTCGGCCGCGCGCGCCGGCTCGTTGACCGTGTAGGCCATCACGGGCATGCCGCTCGCGAGAACCTGCACGAGCAGCGCGGGGTCGGCCTTGCGGTGATCGACGTGCAGCGAGACGCAACCGAGCCGCTCGCAGCGCGCGCGCCAGTCGGCGGGGATCGCGTCGACGAGCAGGCCGCGGCGCAGCTCGGGCGCCGCGTCGCGCGCCGCGGCGAGGCAGCTCTCGGAAAAGCTCGAGAGCACGGGCGGCGGCAGGTGCGCGCGCCACAAGGTCTGCGTGATTCGCACGACGAGCTGCGCCGTCTCGACCTCGCGGCCGGGGCAGGGTTTGAGTTCGACGTTGGCGCCGAGGCCGAGTTCGCCGAGCAGGTTGAGCGCCTGTGCGTAGCTCGGGACGCGCTCTCCCGCGAAACGCGCGTCGAAGCTGCGGCCCGCGTCGAGCCGTTCGATGTCCGCCCAATCGGTGGCGGCCACCGCGCCGCGACCGTCGGTCGTGCGCTCGAGCGTGTCGTCGTGCATCAGCAGCGGCACGCCGTCGCGGCTGAGCTTGACGTCGAACTCGACCCAGGGCGCGTGCAGGTCCGCGGCGCGCCGCAGCCCCGCGAGCGTGTTCTCCGGGGCGCTTCCGCGCGCCCCCCGGTGGCCGACGAGTCGCGGTAGGATGGGCGCGTCGCGGGTCTCGATTTCGGGAGTCGTTCCCATGCGCACCATCCTGCCATCGTCCGCGGCCGCGTTCCTGCTCGGCGCGGTCTGCCTGCTGCCGTCCTCGCGCGCCCAGGTCGTGTTCGCACCGCCGCAGATCGAGCCGCTGCCGGTGACGGGCGTCTTTCTCACCAACCCCGTGCTGGGCGATCTCGACGGCGACGGCGACCTCGACGCCATCGTCACGACGGGTGCGGGCGCCGGCGGCTTCCTGCAGCGCTTCCTGAACGACGGGGCCGGAACCTTCGCGCCCATGACGGTGATCCAGGGTTTCCCGGGTCCGATGGCCGCAGCGCTGCACGACATGAACGGTGACGGCCGGCTCGACTACATCCTCGCCTTCTCGAACATGACGATCGTGTTGTGGGGCGACGGCGCGGGCGGCTTCGAGGGCAACACGACGCTCGGCCCGAACACGTCGCCGCGCCGTCTCGCGGTCGGGCACATGAACGGCGATGCGGTCCCCGACCTCGTGGTCGCGACGTCCGGCGCGCCGATCTTCGGAATCCCGTCGCGCCTGCAGGTCTGGTCGGGCAGCGGTACGGGTTTCGCGCTGTCGACCTCGCTCGTGCTGGCCAGCGATGCGCAGGACCTCGATCTGGCCGATCTCGACGGCGACGGAGACCTCGACGTGATCGCGCCGGTGGCCGGCGTGGTGCGCGTGCATCTCGGCGACGGCGCGGGCGGACTCGCGGACGGCGTCGCGCTGACGGGTACGGTGAGCGCCACTCGCCTCGTGGCCGGTGACGTCGACCAGGACGGCGACATCGACCTCGTGCTCGGCAGCCTCTCGCCGCAGGTGCAGGTGCTGCACAACGACGGCGCGGGCGCCTTTCTGCCTGGCGCGAGCTTCACGGCGGGCACCTTCGGCGCCGAGCCGGCGCTCGGCGATCTTGACGGCGACGGCCTGATGGACATCGTGCTCAGCGACAGCGGCTTCGCCTTCGTGCCGCAGCTCGTCGTGTGGCGCGGCCTTGGCGGGGGCGTCTTCGAGGAGGACGTGCACGTCACGGCGCCGACCTCGGCGGCCGGTGGCACGTTGCTGATCGGCGATCTCGACGGCGATTCCTTGCCCGACGTGCTCACCGGCTCGGGAGGGTTGGCGAGTTTCCTCAATCGGACCTACGGAGCCGGCTCGCCCTTCTTCGACCTCGGACACGCGCTGCCCGGCACGCACGGCTATCCGGTGCAGCTCGCCGAGGGCACGCTGGTTGGCGGCACGCCCTACGCCTTCAAGCTGCTCAACGGGCTGCCGACCATGCCGGCCACGCTCGTGCTCGGTTTCAGTCAGCTCGATCTGCCGCACAAGGGCGGCGTGATGGTGCCGAGCCCCGACCTGCTGTTCTACGGCAACCTCATGGACGCGCAGGGCGCCTTCACGATCGCGGGCAGCTGGCCCGCGGGGCTGCCCTCGGGCGTGAGCCTCTACCTGCAGTGGTGGTTCGCCGATGCCGGCGTCGCGAACAACCGCGGCGCCACGAGCGGCCTGCGCCTCACGACTCCTTGACGGGGGCGTTCACCTCGCGGCTGGCCTTGCGGCCGCTGCGAGAGTAGTGGCCGGCGGGGTGCAGGTGGCGTGAGGTCTCGATCGCGCGGGCCACGAGTTCGGCGGCGCCGGCGCGCAGATCGTCGCTGCCCTGCACGGCGCGCACGTTGCGTTCCATGTCCTCGGCCGACCAGCCGCGGCTGTGCGCGATGAAGGGGAACTGCGGGAACTGGAAACCCAGCTCGCCGAAGAAGGTCAGCATCTGCCCTGCGACGGCCTGGATGTTGTCCTGCCCGCCCGTGATGACGAAGGCCGCGACCTTGTTCTCGATCAGCACCTTGTTCGCGATCGTCATCTGGTTCTGGATCGTGTTCATGCGCTCGACCATCTTCACGTAGAGCGCGGAGGGCGCGCCCCAGCGAATGGGTGTCGCGACCAGCACCACGTCGCACCAGTGCACGAGCCCTTCGTAGACGGCGACGAGTTCGTCGGCCGGGTCGCGCTCGGTGATCGCGCAGGGCCAGGTGCAGGCGCGCGCCGCCTTGGAGTAGTTGCCCTCGCAGTCGCGGAAGGACAGCTCGCGCAGGCGGATGAGCTTCGTCTCGGCGCCGAGCGCGGTCTCGGCGTGCGCGAGCGCGTGCTCGAGCAGGTGGTCGGAGGTCGAGAAGCGCGGGTTGTCCTTGTCCATCGCGGTGGTGGAGAGGCCCAGCACGCGCGGCTTGGCGTGCGGCTCGTGCACGACAGGGCGCGCGAGCGGGTGGGGGTCGTGGTGGGTCGGAACGCGTGGCGTGCTCGCGTTGGCGTCGACCCAGACCTCTTCGGCCCCGTCGGTCGCGCGGCGCACCTCGCAGGCGTGCGTGGCGACGGCCTCGACGTCGTAGGGCGGGCGCCCCTTGCCCGTCACGACGCTGTATTCCCACGCGTGCCAGGGGCACTTCACGAATTCGCCGTTGCGTTGCCCGCCGGCGAGCGGCGCGCCCTTGTGGTTGCAGACGTTCGCGATCGCGTGCGGCGCGCCGTCGTGGAAGAAGAGTGCCAGGCGCGCGCGCCCCGCGACCACGGCCAGGCTGCCGCGCGCGCGCAGCTCGGCGACGCTGCAGGCGCGCTGCCAGTTCGGATCCGGCGCCATCGACGACTCCCGGGAGCGGATGAGCGGCTGCGTTCGGCCGCGGATCGTATCAGGGCGGGGTCGTCGATCCCTCGGCGCGGCGCGGCCCGCGGCGGGCTACCGTGCGCTGCGAGCGGTGCGAGTCACCCAACTTGGCACCGGAACTGCGAAAAACCGCGCTCTTGTGCCTGACACATCTCAGGGGGTGGTGGCGCGGAGGGCGTTGCTGAGGGCGTAGCCTTGGACGGCGGCGGCGTCCACGATGGCCCATTGCATCCACAGCTCGACGCCGGGCGGGACGCCCATGGGCATCGTGAAGGGGATCGAGAGCGTGCCCGTCGCCGAGGTCGGCAGCACGAGCGGGATCGTGAAGGGGAAGGGCAGCAGCGTGCCGCCCTTGAAGGGCACCGGCGTGCTGGCGAAGCCCAGGAACAGCCCGGCCGTCGCGTTCGGCGCGCCGCGGATCAGGCCGAGCGCGTTGGCGCTGCCGCCCGAGAGATCGCCGCTGCCCGAGAACTTGGGCTTGCCGGAGACGCCGGCGAGCGCCGAACCCATGTCGTTCCACGTCGCGGGCACGACGTCGATCGTCAGCGACTCGAACAGCACGCCCATGGGCTCGAAGGCGCCGTCCTCCATGACCCAGTTGAACACCTGCAGGCCGGTGAAGTCGTAGGTGCCGAGCGCGTCGAGGATGTCGAGCGAGGGCAGCTCGGTCTGCGGATAGGTGACGTAGAAGGTCTGCTTGAAGGCGCCGAAGATGCCCGGCTGCGCCATCGGCACTCCGTTGGGATTGTTGACGTTCGTCGACAGCATGAAGCCGTCGACCGCCGGATCGTCGTTGCGCAGCACGAAGTAGGGCGTCAGGCCGGCGGGAAAGGGGGTCTGCAGGCCGAGCAGGTCGCCGTCGAGGTCGAGCACGAAGCTGGCCTTGTCGATCGGGTAGCCGCGCGTCGGGAACAGCCCGCTGTTCACGAACACGTCGCTGTCGACGCGGAAGCTCAGCGTGACCGGCTCGCCGATCTCGGCGTCGCCGAGCGGCGGCGGGTTGATCGAATTGAAGTCGACCTCGCCGGTCACGGTGATCTGCACGATCTCGCCGGCGCGGATCGGCGGCGCGAGGGCGAAGGCGCCGAGCAGGGCGGCGCAGGCGGCGACGGTGGCGCAGAGTCTCATCGGCGGGGGCTCCGGAGGGGCGCGCATTGTGGACCACGGGGCGCGATCCGGCCAGACGGGGCGCAACGCGGACCGCGGTCGGCGCGCGAGGTGCGGTACAACGGGGCCGCGATGAGGATTCCGTCGCTCGCCGCATTCGCCGCGCTCGCCGCCAGCGGCCTGATCACGGGCTGCCTCGCCCCGGCGCCCGCCGTGGCTCCGATGCGGGCCGACGATGCGGCCGCGCGCGCCGCGCCGGCCGCCGAGGCGCCCGTCGCCGCCGTGCCCTCCGAGGTGCCGTCGTGACCGGTCTGACCCGGTGAGGGCGCCTCGGTCCGTGGGACCGACATCCTCGACGAGAGCACGCGCTGGGTGGCGGGTCTGCGCTTCATCGACGGCATCGACGAGCCGCGCGCCAAGTACCGGGCCACGCTCGTGCACCGCGTCACGGCCGAGCTGCAGCTCGGCATCGAATACAACCCGGCCGGCGACGACGTCGGTCCGCTCGCCAACTGGCGCCTGCTCGACGAGACGGCGTCCGCGCCGGCGCTGATCGTCGGCACGAGCAGCGACCGCATCGGCACGAGCGAGGGCCGCGCGTACTACGCGACGCTGAGCAAGAGCCTCGACGCGATCACGGGCCTGCCGGTCTCGCCGTACGCGGGCGTGGTGTGGGGCGGCTCGGACCACCAGCTGCGCGGCATCGGCGGCCTGGTCGTGCGCTGGGCGCCGCTCTGGACCAGCACCCACAGCTTCGACGGCGTGAACCTGCACCACCTGCTCGAGCGGCGCCTCGACGCGCGCTCGGCCCTCGGGCTGCTGCTCGTCGAGCAGGAGGGCGAACACCATCTCGGGCTGACCTGGTCGCGCGCCTTCTGAGGGGCGGCGTCGGCGCCCGGCCGCCCCGGTCGACGGTCCGGACGCGCACGCCGCGCCCGCGCCACGCTCGCGGTCCGCGTCCGAGCGGCTACGATCGCCGCCATGTCCGGCTGGAGAGCAGAGGCGCGCGCGCAGTGGGGGCTGGCGCTGCCGGTCATCGTCGTGCAGGTCGGCATGATGACGATGAACGTCGTCGACGTGTTCATGGTCGGCCACGCGGCGGGGGACGCGGCGGTGCAGATCGGCGCCGTCGCCCTCGGCGGGCTGTACTCGTGGCTGCCGATGGGCACCTGCATGGGCGTGCTCATGGCGCTCGACCCGCTCGTCAGTCAGGCCGTCGGCGCGGGCGACCACGCCTCGGTGGCGCGCTCGGTGCAGCGCGGGCTGGTGCTCGCCGCGCTGCTCACTCCGCCGCTCGCGCTGCTCATGTTCTTCTCCGGGCCGCTGCTCGCCGCCGCCGGCCAGTCGCCGCAGATCGTGCCCATCGCCTCGGAGTACACGCGCTGGATGGCGCTGGGCATCCCGGCCTTCCTGGGTTTCGTGGTGCTGCGCCAGGTGCTGCAGGCGCTGCACCGCATGCGCCCGATCGTGATCGTGATCCTGGCGGGCAACCTGCTCAACGTGCTGTTCGACTGGGCCTTCATCCACGGGCGCCTCGGCATGCCGGCGATGGGCGCGACGGGTTGCGCGCTGGCCACCAGCCTGCTGCGCTGGTGCATGACGCTGGGACTGCTCGCGGCGGCCTGGCCGGTGCTCGCGCCGTACCTGAGCACCTTCCGGCGCCGGGCGCTCGAGCTGGCGCCGCTGCTGCGCATGCTGCGCCTCGGCGCGCCCATCGGCGCGCAGATGCTGTTCGAGATGGGCGCCTTCTCGTTCATCGCGCTGGCGATGGGGCGCCTGGGCGAGGTCGAACTCTCGGGGCACCAGATCGCGCTCAACCTCGCCTCGCTGGCCTTCATGGTGCCGCTGGGCGTCTCGATGGCGGCCTCGGTGCGCGTGGGCCACGCCATCGGCCGGCAGGACCACGAGGCGCTCAAGTGCGCCGGCCGCGTGGCGCTGGCGGCGGGCGGCGGCGTGATGGTCGTCTCGGCCGCGATCTTCGCGCTCGCGCCGCGCGGCCTGGCGAGCCTCTACACCGACCAGGCCGACGTGATCGCGATGGCGGCGGCGCTGCTGCCGCTGGCGGCGATCTTCCAGGTCTTCGACGGGCTGCAGGTCGTGTGCGCGGGCGTGCTGCGCGGCGCCGGCGACACGCGCACGCCGCTGCTGCTCTACGGGCTGGGCTTCTGGCTGCTCGGCATCCCGCTGGCACTCTGGCTGGGATTCAGCCTCGATCAGGGGCCGCGCGGGCTGTGGATCGGCCTGGCCGTGGCGCTGGCCGTCGTCGCGCTCGTGCTCTGGTGGCGCGTGCGCTGGCTCACGGCGAGCCTGCCCGCGCGGGTGGACGTCGACGCCGAGGCGGCCTGAGCGCGGCCGCGCTCAGGGCCGCGCTTCCCTTGACCTCCGGCATCTGGGAGCCTGATGCCGCCGAGGGCCGCGGCGCAGCGCACGCGCGCGCCTCGGCGTCGGATCGATCGGTTCCCCCGGGAGGGTGCGATGGGACTCATCTGGTCGCTCGTCATCGGTGGCCTGGCCGGCTTCCTCGCCGGGCAGGTCATGAAGGGCTCGGGCTTCGGCGTGTTCGGCAACATCGGCCTGGGAGTCGTGGGCGGCGTGCTCGGCGGCTTCCTGTTCGGCCTGCTGGGACTGGGCTCGGAGGGCAGCCTCATGGGGCAGCTCGTCACCGCCTTCGTCGGCGCCGTCGTGCTGCTCTGGATCGTGGGCAAGATCAAGGGCGGCAGGTAGCCGGCGCCGGTCGCGGCGCCGGGGGCGCGGTGAGCGTGACGCGCACCCTCGTCATCACGCGGCCGGGCGGGCCGGAGGTGCTCGCGCTCGTCGAGCGACCCGTGCCCGCGCCCGCACGCGCCGAGGTCCTCGTCGACGTCGCGGCCGTCGGCCTCAACCGCGCCGACCTGCTGCAGCGCGCCGGGCACTATCCCGCGCCGCCGGGCGTGGTTGCCGACGTGCCGGGCCTGGAGTTCTCCGGCACCGTCGCGGCGCTCGGCGCGGAGGCGGGCCGTTGGCGCGTCGGTGAGCGCGTCATGGGGCTCGTCCCGGGGGGCGCCTGCGCCGAGCGCCTCGTCGTCCCGCAGGACGAACTGCTCGCCGTGCCCGAGCGGCTCTCGCTCGAGCAGGCGGCGGCGATCCCCGAGGCCTTCGTCACGGCCTGGGACGCGCTGTGCGTGCAGGGCAACCTGGCGCGCGGCGAACTCGTGCTGCTGCACGCGGTGGGCAGCGGGGTCGGCACGGCGGCGCTGCAGCTGGCGCGCGAGGCCGGCGCGATCGTGGCCGGCAGCTCGCGCAGCGCGGACAAGCTGCGCCGCGCCGCGGCGCTCGGCCTGCAGCACGGCCTGCTCGTCGAGCGCGTCGACCGGCAGCGTCCCGCGCGTTTCGCCGAGGCGCTGCGCGCGGCGACCGGCGGGCGCGGCGCCGACCTGATCCTCGACACGGTGGGCGCCGCCTACCTGCAGGAGAACCTCGCGGCGCTGGCCGAGCGCGGCCGGCTGGTCGTGATCGGCCTGCTCGGCGGCGCGCGCGCCGAACTGCCGCTGGGCACGCTGCTCGCGCGCCGCGCGCGCCTCATCGGCACGGTGCTGCGCAGCCGCGGCGCCGAAGAGCGCGCGCGCCTCGCGGCGGACTTCGCGCGGCAGGTGCTGCCGCGCCTCGCCGACGGGGCGCTCTTCCCGGTCGTCGACGCCGTGCTGCCGATGGAAGACGCCGCGGCCGCCCACGCGCGCCTCGCCGCGGACGCGAGCTTCGGCAAGCTCGTGCTGCGCTGGTGAGCCGGCGCGTGTTCGACGTGCGCCCGGGCGAAGGGCGCGACCTGCTGCGCGCGGCCGCGGGCCACTTCCTGCTGCTGTGCGGCTACTACCTGATGCGTCCGCTGCGCGAGGCCTGGGGCATCGAGGGCGGCGTCGAGCGCCTGCCCTGGCTGTTCAGCGGCACCTTCCTCGCGATGACGCTGGCCGTGCCGCTCTGGACGGCCTTCGCCGGCCGCTGTCCGCGCCGCCGGCTGGCGCCGCGCGCCTGGCGCGGCTTCGCCCTGCAACTGCTCGTCTTCCCGCTGCTGCACGAACTGGGGGTCGACCGCGCGGCGCTCGGCGCGGCCTTCTTCATCTGGCTCTCGGTCTTCAACCTGTTCGCCGTCGCGGTCTTCTGGGGCGCGATGGCCGACGCCTGGCGCAGCGAACAGGGCCGCCGGCTGTTCGGCGTGATCGCCGGCGGCGGCGGCGCGGGCGCGCTGGCCGGGCCGGCCCTGGCCGCCGGCCTGGTCCAGACCCTCGGCGTCCCCGGCCTGCTCGTGCTCGCCGTGGTGTTCCTCGAACTCGCCGCGCGCTGCATCGGCCCGCTCGCCGCGCGCATCGAAGGCGGCGAGGCGCCGCTGGGCGGCACGAGCCTGGCCAGCCTCGCGGCCGTGCCGAAGACGCCCTACCTGCGCGGCATGGCGCTGCAGACGCTCATCGCCACCGGGGCCGCGACCTTCCTCTACCTGCTGCAGGCGCGGCTCGTCGCCGAGCACGCGCTGGGCGTCGAGGCGCGCACGGTGATCTTCGCGCGCATCGACCTGCTGGCGAACGCGGCCGGCCTGCTGGTGCAGTTCCTGGGGACGGCGGCCGTGCTCACGCGCCTCGGGCTGGCCGTGGCGCTGCGCCTCGAAGCCGTGCTGCTCGGCGCCGGCTACCTGGCCCTGGCGTTCTGGCAGCGGCTGGACGTGCTCGCGGTCGTGCAGGGGCTGCGGCGCGCGACGCACTACTCGATCCAGCGGCCGGCGCGCGAGGTGCTCTACACGGTCGTCGCGCGGGAGCACAAGTACAAGGCCAAGGCCCTGATCGATACCTTCGTGTACCGTGGCGGCGACGCGCTCGCCGCCTGGGCCTTCGCGGGACTGGCGGCGCTCGGGCTGCCCTTCGCCGCGCTGTCCCTGGCGTCGCTGCCGCTGCTGGGCGCCTGGCACGTCGTGGCCGGGCGCCTCGCGCGACGGCACGCCGAACTCGAGGCGGCGCGGCCGCCCGATCCCCGACCCTTCCCGACCCCGGAACGCGCTCGATGAAGACTCCGTCCCTGCTCGCGTGCCTCGCCGTCCTGCTCGTCGCCCCGACCTGCGCGATGCTCCCGCGCGAGAGCCCGCCGCCCGACCCGCAGCGCATCCTCGTGCTCGGCGGCACGGGCTTCCTCGGCCCGCACGTCGTCGAGGCGGCGATCGCGCGCGGGCACCGCGTCACGCTGTTCAACCGCGGCAAGACCAACCCGGGCCTGTTCCCCGACCTCGAGCAGCTGCACGGCGATCGCGACGGCGACCTGACGGCGCTCGAGGGGCGCTCGTGGGACGCGGTCGTCGACACCTCGGGCTACGTGCCGCGCGTCGTGGGCGCCTCGGCGCGCCTGCTGGCGCCGGCCGTGCGGCAGTATCTGTTCATCTCGACCATCTCGGTCTTCGCCGAGCCGGGCCGCAACGGGCTCGACGAGCACGCGCGCCTCGAGACGCTGGAGGACCCGACGAACGAGGACGTGCGCGCGCACTACGGCGCGCTCAAGGCGCTGTGCGAGCAGGCCGTCGAGGACGCGCTGCCCGGCCGCACGACGGTGATCCGGCCCGGGCTGATCGTCGGCCCCGGCGACCCGACCGACCGCTTCACCTACTGGCCGGCGCGCGCGGCGCGCGGCGGCGAGATCCTCGCGCCGGGCGACGGGCTCGATCCGGTGCAGGTCATCGACGCGCGCGACCTGGCCGAGTTCGTCGTGCGCTGCATCGAGCGGCGCACGGTCGGCGTGTTCAACGCGACGGGCCCCGAGCGGCCGCTGCCGATGCGACAGCTCGTCGAGACCTGCGTGGCCGAGTCGGGCGTCGCGGGGCGGCCGGTGTGGGTGCCGGCGGCCTTCCTCGCCGAGCAGGGCGTCGGCGAGTGGTCGGACATGCCCGCCTGGATGTCGCGACAGGGCGAGTACGCCGGCATGGGCAGCGTCGACTGCCGCAAGGCGATCGCGGCCGGCCTGGCCTTCCGACCGATCGCGGCCACCGTGCGTGACACGCTCGCCTGGCACCGCGCGCGGCCGCCCGAACGGCAGGCGGCCCTGCGCGCGGGCCTGGCTCCCGATCGCGAGCAGGCCGTGCTCGCCGCCTGGGCCGCGCACGAGCGCTGAGCGCCGGCCCGTGACGCAACGCCCGGTCTCGCGCACGCTGCGTCCGGCGCAGGTCGTCGCCTTGCGCACGGCGCTCGAGGCGCGCGGTCTGCGCTTGGCGGGCAGCCCGAAGAACCCCTACGTCGCGTTCGAGGTGCGCACCGACGGCCGCTCGGTGTTCACGCTCTACACCTCGGGCAAGTTCGTCAGCACGGTGCGCGAGGGCGACGCCGAGGCGCAGCTCATCGAGGCGCAGGTCGCGGCGCTCGTCGGCGAGGCGCCGGGCCGACCGCGCGCGCTGGCCGCGCCGCGCGCGGAGCGCGCGACGCGCTGGCTGGGCGGACTCGACGAGACCGGCACGGGCGAACTGCTGGGGCGCGCCGTGATCGGCGGCGCCCTCGTCCCGGCGCCGCTCGTCGACGAGCTGGCGGCGCTCGCGGGGCACGTCGACACCAAGGCGGGCCGCGCGGCCTCCGGCTGGGAGGCGCTGGGCGAGGCGCTCGTGGGCCTGACCCCGCGCGGCCTGCGGCTGGCCTGCCTGCCGCTGCCCAACCGGCTCTTCGACGCCTGGTCGAAGAACGCGCTGCTCGACCTCGGCTACGTGCGCAACGTCGGCAACCTGCTCGCCGCCGCCGGGCTGCGCGAGGACCTCTCCGGCGTCGAGCTGATCATCGACGACTACGGCGCGGGCGCGGCGCTGGCCGAGGGCGTCGCGGCCTGGCGCGCGGCCGGCGCGCGGGTGCTCGTGCAGACCAAGGCCGACGACACCTTCCTCGCGCCGCGCGCCGCGGCCGTGCTGGCGCGGGCGGCGCGGGCGCGCGAGTTCTCGGGCTTCAGCGCCGAGAGCGAGGACGGTCCGCTGGGCACCGGCAACGCCGGCAACCCCGCCACGCTGCGCTGGCTGGCGGCGCGCGTGCGCGGCGGGCGGCCGCTCCCCTCCTTCGTGAAGCGCTCGTTCCGCACCGTCACGGAGCTGCTCGGCACGGGCGAGGCGCGCAAGCTCAAGCCGCCGCCGCTGTCGCACCTGCTCGACGAGCGCGGCGCCGAGACCGCCCGCTCCGGCCGCCTCGACGTGGCGAGCGCCGCGCTGCGCGCGCCCGACGGCAGCCTGCATCGCGGCCTGGACGTCGACGCCGCGGGCCGGCGCCCGCCGTCGCAGGCGCCGCTGCCCGCCTTCGAGCTGCTGGCCGTGCTGTGCGGCGGACTGGTGCTCGATCCGAGCGTCGAGGCGCGGCTGCCCGAACTGCTCGCGCGCGAGACCGGGCTGCTCTCGGGCTGGCGCGTGCTCGTCGGGCCGCAGGCCGGCGGCGACCGGGGCACCCTGCTCGACCTGGCCCGCGCGCACCGCGCCGGCACGATCCTCGTCGAGCGCACGGAGGTCGACGACCCGCTCGAGCGCGCGCGGCGCCACGACGCCGTGCTCGTCACGGCGGCCCGGCGGGCGCCCGGCCAGCTCCATCTGCGCCTGCGCTGAACGCGGCTACCAGCCCTCGAGCAGGCGCTGCGCGAGCAGGTCGGGCAGTTGCGGCACCGAGCGGATCTCGGCCGCCGTGACCTGCACGTCGTAGGCCACGCGGCGGAAGCGCACCGTGCGGCCGTCGAAGAGCGCGTAGCTGGCGCGCAGGTCGCCGTCGCGCGGCTGGCCCACCGACCCGACGTTCACGATGCAGGCGCGGCCGCGCGTGTCGTGCTCGCCGCCGCAGTCGTGCGGCGAGATCCAGCGCATCTCGTCGTCGATCACGCCGGGCACGTGCGTGTGGCCCACGAAGCAGGGCCGGTCGATGAGCCGGAAGGAGCGCGCCAGCTTGGGCGAGTAGTCCTGCCGGCGGGGGAGGTGGTCGAGCGCGTCCTCGGGGAACAGGTACTCGTCGACGGGCTGCGCCGGCGAACCGTGCACGAGCACGGCGATCTCGGTGTCGATGCGCTCGGGCAGCTTGCGCACCCACGCGAGCGGATCGCCGTCGTGGTGCGCCGACGCCAGCTGCGCGCGCGTCCAGTCGACGGCGGCCGCCGCGAGCGGGTTGAAGCCGAAGGCGCCGTCGAGCACGGCCTGCTCGTGGTTGCCGCGGATGACGTGCTCGGCCCGCGCGCGCACCAGCGCGAGGCACTCGAGCGGGCGCGCGCCGTAGCCGATGATGTCGCCCAGGCACCACACGCCGCTCGCGCCCTGCGCCTCGGCGTCGGCGAGGCAGGCCGTCAGCGCCTCGCGATTGCCGTGGATGTCGCTGATCAGGGCGATGTTCGTGCCGGCCATGGGCCTGCAGTGTGGCCCTGCGCCGACGCCGTCGTCAAACCGCGGCGAGGCGGGCGTCGGCCGCGCGCGCGATCGCGTCGGCCACGTCGACGCCCGTGCCGGCCTCGATGCCGGCCAGGCCGGGGCAGGCGTTCACCTCGAGCAGCACCGGGCCCTCCGGCGTCGCGAGCAGGTCGATGGCGACGACGTCGAGCTGCACGACGGCCAGCGCCGCGCGCCCCAGCTCGACGTCGCGCGCGTCGGGCGCCCAGGCCCGCGGCTGCCCGCCGTAGTGCAGGTTGGCGCGGCCGTCGGGCGCGCCGGGGCGGCGTTCGAAGCTGGCGACGAGTTCGCCGGCGACGAACAGCATGCGCCGGTCGACGCCCGCGCCGAGGAGCGGCTGCACGAGCGCCGGGCCCGAGACCTCGGCGAAGGCGCGCGCGCACTGCAGGGCCCGCGCGCGCGAGAGGCCCAGGTTCACGCCGCGGCCGGCCGCGCCCTGCGCGGGCTTGACCACGAAGCGTTCGCCGGACAGCGCGTCCAGGTCGACCTCCGCGCCGCGCTGCACGCAGACGGTCGGCGGCACGGGCAGGCCGGCGGCGGCGAGGTGTGCGAGCAGCACGGGCTTGTCGTGCACGAGCGCCAGCCGGCTGGGCCGGTTGAGGAAGGGCAGTCCGTCGTCCTCGGCCAGGCGCGGCGTCCACAGCCAGCGCGGCGGGCAGCCCGAGGCCAGCCGCGCGATCGCCAGCGCCGGTCCGTCGCGGCCGCGCGCGGGCGGCAGCTGCGCCGGATGCAGCGCACGCGCCTCCCAGCCGCGCGCCCGCAGCGCGCCGCAGACGCGCAGCGTGCCGTGCGGCGCGGGCAGCGGCGAGAGCACGACGCACGAGCGGCGCATGGCGGTGCGGACTCCGGACGGGTGGGGCGCGACGGCGCGGCTCGTCGCCGTCGCGCCATGCTTTTGATCCTGCCACGGCCCGCGCCGCGGGCGCTATCGTGGCTCTTTCCGAGGACCGCGATGCGAACCTTCGTCCTGCCGCTCGTCGTGCTGCCGTGGCTGCTTGCGACCGGCTGCGCGACGGCGCCCGAGCGCGCCTGGTACGCGCCGCTCGGCGCGGACTTCGGGCGCGAGATCGCCACGCACCGCGAGGAGAGCGACGACGCGATCCTCGAGCTGCGCTGCCAGGGCGCCTACGAGAACGAGGTCGACGGCGTCCCGACGCTCACGGTGCACGTGACGCTGGAGGTCGCGCGTCCGCGCTCGGGGCCGCTGCAGTTCCCGCGCGAGGGCTGGTCGGCGCACCTGTCGGGGATGGCCGACGGCGGCTCGATCACGCTGCCGCTCGGCGAGGCCTGGTCGGGGCGCGAGCCGTTGTCCGGCCCGCTCGTCGTGCCCTCCTGGTCGCGCCGGCCCTTCGATCTGTTCTTCGACGCGCCGCGGCTCGACGCGCGCGATCTGCCTTCGCGGGTGCGCGTGGCCTGGTCGGCGCACGCGCCCGGCGGCGGCCCGCTCGTCGGACAGGTCGCCTTCGCGCGCATCGCGCCCGACGACCCGCGCTGTCCGGGCGAGGCGCTCGTCGACGACACGGCCTTCGGCCTGCGTGACGGCTACTATCTCCCGGGACGCGTGCGCCTCGGCGCGCGCGCGCTGCGACCCTCCTTCGAGGAACGCTTGCACTACGTCTTCCACGCGCCGCGGCGCTGGCTGCTCTGGCCGCCATGGTGAACCTGCTGCGGGCGCTGCTCGTCGCGCTGGCCGGCCTGTGCCTGGCGGCGGCCCTGACGTGGTTCGTGGCCGACCGGCGGGCGACCGGCTGGGTCCGCGAGGCGCTTGCCACGCACGGCCTGCGCGAGCTGATCGAGATCGACGCCGTGCGCGTGCCGGCGCCCGATCGGGTGCGCGTGGAGGGCGCGGCGCTGCGCGATCCGGCGACGGGGCAGATCGTCGCGCAGGTCGACGAGCTCGAGCTGAGCCTCGAGTTCGCCGTCGAGGGCGGCTGGGACGGGCGCCCGGTGTCCGTCGTCGGGCGCGGCGGGCGCGTGATGCTCTCGCGCGACGGGGACGAACTGGGCCTGGCGCGCGCGATCGGCGCGCTCGTCGACCGCTGGGAGGCGTCGCGCGGTCCCGCGGCGACGCCCTTCCCGCCGACGCTGGTGCACGACGTGTCCTTCGTCGTGCTCGAGCCCGGGGAGAGCAACGCGACGCTGGCGGGCTGCACGGTGCAGATCGAGGCGCCGCCCGGCGCGGGTTGCGACGTGCTCGTCACGACCGGCGCGGGCGGCTCGGTGGCGCTGCGCTTCGCGGAGGGCGGCAAGTTGCTGTCCGTGCGCGCCGACAACCTCGAGGTCTCGCCGACCTTCGCGGTCTTCCTGCCGCCGGACGAACGCGCGGCGGTGGCGCGGCTGCGGCCGAGCGGGCGTCTCGACCTGCGCGTCGAGGACGACGGTGCGGGCGCCCTGGCGGCCGCGGGCACGCTGCGCGCGGGCCGCCTTGCGCCGCCGCGCCTGCCCTTCCCGCTCGAGCGGGCCGAGCTGCCCTTCCGCGTCGAGGGCGGCCGCTTTCGTCTCGACGAGGCGCGCCTGGACTTTCCCGGCGGCGAGGCGCGGACCTCCTTCGAGCAGGGTCCGGCGGGCTGGTCGGCGTCGATCGACATCGTCGACGCCGAGTTCCGCGCGGCCTGGCTCGACGCGTTCCCCTGGTCGAGCGACCTCGACTGGCTGGACTGCGAGGACGGCGGCCGCCTCGAACTGCACCTGGCGCTCGAGGCCCCGCCGGGCGCCGCGGCGCCGGGCCTGCGCGGCTGGGGCGGGCTGCACGTGGCTCGGCTGCGGCTCGGCGGCCCGCAGGGCGTGCAGGTGCAGGACCTCGTCGGGAGCTTCGACGTGCGCGACGACGAGGTTCTCGTGCGCGAGGCGTCGGGCGCCTGCGCCTCGGGCCTGCTGCGCGTGCGCGGACGGCTCGACGCCGCGACCGGCGCCTGGGATCTCGACGCGTCGGTCTTCGACGTCGACACGAGCGAGGTGCGCGTGCTCTTCGGCGCGCGCCGCGACGAACGGCCGATGGGCTGGCTGCAGGGCACGCTGCGCCATCGGGGGCGCGTCGGCGATCCGGCGGCCGGGCGCGGCGAGGGCCGCTTCTCGATCCGCGGCGGCGACATCTGGAACCTGCCGCTCGTCGACGCCGTGATGGCGGCGCTCGGTCGAAGCCGCGACGAAGCCAGCACCGATCACCGCGCCGAAGTGCTGTTCCGCGTGCACGGCGAGCGCTGGGATCTCGACGACGTGCGCCTGCGCTCCGCGATGCTGGCGCTGCGCGGCAGCGGCGCGATCCTGGCCGACGGCAGCGTGTCGATCGACCTGCTGCCGATCTCGCTGCGCGCGGGTCCGCTGGGCGAGCTGCTCGAGTTCATCGAGGAGCAGCTGATCCGCATCGAGGTGCGCGGCACGCGCGACGCTCCGGTCGTGCAGATCGTGCCGATGCGGATCGTGACCGGCCCGCTGGGCTCGTTCTGGGACACGCTGCGCGGCCTGTTCAGCCGGGACGCCGCAGCGCGCTGACGAGGCGGCCCATGAGCGCCTCGTAGCGCTCGGCCGAGGCGTTCCAGCTCACGTCGACCGCCATCGCGCGGCGCGCCAGGCGCGGCGCGCGGCCGTCCTGCACGGCCTTGAGCGCGCGGAACAGCGCCGCGTACAGCGCGGCCGGCGTGGGTGCGTCGAAGACGAAGCCCCAGCCGCGCCCGGGCTCGGCGTCGGCGTCGACGACCGTGTCGGCCAGCCCGCCGGTGCGGCGCACGACCGGCAGCGTGCCGTAGCGCATGCTGATCAGCTGGTTCAGGCCGCAGGGTTCGAAGCGCGAGGGCATCAGGAACAGGTCGGCGCCGGCCTCGATGCGGTGCGCGAGCGGCTCGTCGAAGCCGATGCGCACGCCGACGTGCGGGCCGATCTCGCTGCGCAGGCCGGCTTCGATGCGCGGATCGCCGGTGCCGAGCACGACGAGGTCGGCGAGCGCCGCGACCTCCGGCATCACCGGGCGCAGCAGGTCGAGGCCCTTCTGGTCGGTGAGCCGGCTGACGATGCCGATGAGCGGCCGGCGCGGCTCGGCGGCCAGGCCGAACTCGGCCAGCAGCGCGCGCCGGCAGAGTTCCTTGCCCGAGAGATCGCCGGCGTCGTAGCGCGCCGGCAGGTGCGGGTCGCGGGCGGGGTCCCAGACCTCGGTGTCGATGCCGTTGAGCACGCCGCTCAGCGCCTCGCCGCGCGACGCCAGGAAGGGTTGCAGGCCGCAGCCCAGGTCGGTCTCGCGGATCTCGCGCGCGTAGGTGGGCGAGACGGCGTTCACCGCGTCGGCGCCGAGGATCGCGCCCTTGATCGCGTTCGCGCGGCCGTACCACTCGAGCGGGGCGTGCGCCTCCGCCGGCAGCCCGGCCGCCGCGACGTGCTCCCAGGCATGGATGCCCTGGAAGGCGACGTTGTGGATCGTGAGCAGCAGCGCGGGGCGCCCGGGTCGCGGGAGCAGCAGCGGCGCGGCGAGCGAGGCGTGGTGGTCGTGCAGGTGCAGCAGCTCGCACCGCGGCGCGAGCCAGTCGGCCGCGACGCGCGCGAGCAGGGCGTAGCGCCAGGCCTCGTCGCGCGCGTCGGCGTAGTCGTAGGGGCCGCGCCCGCCCACGAGCGGGTCGTCGACGAGCGCGATCCGCACGCCGCCCAGCCGCAGCCGCCGCAGCGGCACCTCGCGCGCCCGGCCGTCGAACTCGATGCGCGCCACCTCCCGGCCGAGGTCTTCGGTGCCCAGCAGGCGCAGCCGACCGTAGGCGGGCAGGCAGACCGTGACGTCGTGTCCGCGCGCGGCGAGCGCCGCCGAGAGCGCGCCGACCACGTCGCCGAGGCCGCCGACCTTGGCCAGCGGCGCCATCTCGGCGGCGACGACGCCGATCCTCACCGCGGCCGTGTTCCGTCGCGCATGCGCCGCCGGCTCAGGGCTGGTACAGCTCGATCGACGTCAGGCCGCTCTGGAAGACGCCGGTGCCCGTGCCGCCGCCGCTCAGCAGCACGGTGCCGTCGGGCAGGCTCAGCGACTGGTGTCCGGCGCGGTGCTGCGCGAGCGGCGCGGCGGGCGTCGAGGTCTCGTTCGACGGATCCCAGATCTCGGTCGTGCCGACGGACACGGGCGAGGTGAAGCCGCCCGTCGCGCCGCCCGCGATGAACACGCGCCCGTCCGGGAGCAGATTCGCCGTCGGCAGGATGCGTCCGTCGTTGAGCGGGCCGGGCAGCGTGTAGCCGAAGACCGGGTCCCACAACTGCCAGCTCAGCTCGGGCTGCGGGTCGAGCGGGTCGCTGCCGTTCGCTCCGCCGACGAGCAGCACGCGTCCGTCGGGCAGCAGCACGTCGGCGTGGCCCATGCGCTGCTGCTGCATGTTGATCTCGGGGCCGAAGGAGCCCGCGCCGCCCGGCACGAAGGTGTAGCGCTCGCCCGTGCTCGAGATCAGGGGCAGCTCGATGAAGATGATCGTCACGACGGTGTAGCCGCCCGAGACGAGCACGTCGCCGTTCGGGAGCGAGGTGGCCGACTGCGCCACGCGCTTGATCTTCATGTTCGGCCCGGCGCTGAAGGTGTTCGTGACCGGGTTGAAGATCTCGGTCGACTTGTAGGCGCCGAGCAGGATCGAAGTCGGGTCGATGTAGTTGTTCGTGCCGCCGGTGATGAGCACGCGGCCGTCGGGCAGCAGGTTGGCGCGGTGCAGCGCGCGCGGGCCGTGCACCAGGTTGCCGACGGCGCTGAACTGCCCGGTCACGGGGTCGTAGACCTCGGCCGTGTTCGTCGGCTCGCCGAACACGTCGTCGGCGCCGCCCACGAACAGCACGCGCCCGTCGAGCAGGCGCGTGGCGCTGTGCCCGGTGCGCGGCTGCACCAGGTCGCCGGTGGCGAGCAGCGCCTCGTCGGACAGCCGGTACAGCTCGGCGCTCGCCTGGCCGTAGGAGGTCGTGATGCCGTCGTCGCCGCCGCCCGCCGCGAGCACGCGCTCGTCATCGAGCAGCGTGAGCGTGTGCGTGCTGCGCGCGACGACGTGCTGGCTGCCGAGGTGCGGCGGCTTGACGCTGTCGCCGTGCTGCATCGTCAGCGTCTGCGGCGTCGACTTGTCGACGAGCTGGTTGCCGCCCGCGACCGTCATGAACAGTTGCAGGTAGAGCGGGAAGACGTCGAGTTCGGGAATGGGGGGCACGACGATCGTCGCCTGCGCCTGGCCCTGCGCGTCGAAGACGCCGAGGAAGCCCGGCAGCACGAAGGACCAGCTCAGGAACTCGATGCCCACGTCGGTGGCGATGGCCGGGATGAAGTTGATCCCCGGCGCGCTGATCACCGAGATCAGGGCGATGTACTTGCGTCCCGGGACGCCCTGCCACTTCAGCGTGGTGGGTTGGCTGAACGCGCCGCCGACGAGATCGACGTCGAGCGTTCCCGACTGCGCCCGTCCGGGCGCCGCGAGGCACAGCGAGGCGGCGAGCAACCCGCCGAGAAGCACGGAACGGCCCATGACGACCTCCCTGGGGGAACCCGGGAGATGATCGAAGCACACCCGTCCGGATCGGTCAATCGAGCGGGGCGGCCCGCACGCGACGCGACTACAGGCTGCCGTTGCGCAGCAGCGCGATGGCCGACTCGACCGCGGCGCGGTGCGCCGGGTCGACGAGCGCGTCGAGCAGGTCGCCGGCGAAGGGCGCGCGCGGCGAACTCCAGGGCGCGAGCGCGAGCGCCGTCATGTTCCCGTTCCGCACCGGATGCGCGACGATCATGATGCGGCGACTGACGCGCTCGAAGATCGCGTACAGCCGGCGACCGTCCGAGGTCTGGATGCCCGCCGAGACGTCGAATCCCATGGGGCTCAGCGGCTGGACGAGTCCCCGGACGATCCTGATGTCTGCCATGCCGCGCGTGCCCGAAACGGAGAGAAACGGAGGGCCGCGGCAGACGCCCCCCCGCCGCGCTCTCTGACGGGCGTGACGGTGGCGAGACGGGAGCATTTCCGGTACAATCGCCCCCTGTTCCGCGCGCGGCAGGGCCGTCGCCGACGGAGCCCGCCCGGGATCGACAGGAGTCCTTCGCAACATGGCCAAGCCGCGCAGTTTCCTGTTCGTGTGCAAGGGCAACGACTCCCGCAGCCAGATGGCCGAGGGCTTCGCGCGCTCGATGGGCAACGGCAGCGTGAACGTCTACAGCGCCGGCCTCTCGCCCCGCGGCATCAACAAGCTCGCGGCCGAGGTCATGGCCGAGCTGGGGATCGACATCACCGACCAGAAGACGCAGGACTTCGCCAAGGTGCCGGTGACCAAGATCGACACGATCATCACGCTCAGCTCCGACGCCGACCCGCTCCCGAGCAAGGTCAACAAGAAGAAGATCACGCAGATCCACTGGCCGCTCAACGACCCCAACTCGGTCAGCGGCAGCGACGCCGAGGTCAAGAAGGCCTACCGCGCCGTGCGCGACGAGATCCGCAACCGCGTGCAGGTCCTGCTGGTCGGCTGAAGCCCATGCGGCGGGGCTCAGCCCTCGCGCAGGCGCAACTCCTCGCGCACCGCGGCGAGGTCCTCCGGGCCGTCGATGTCCCGCACCAGCCAGGGGTTCTCGAGCGGCAGTTCCAGCACCCGCCCCGGATCGCGGCGCACCACGGCGTGGCCCGGCTCGCCGGGCGGCAGGGCGAGGAACTCGGCCGCCAGCGAGGCCTGGAAGCAGGCCGGGTGGCCGCGGCGCCCCTCGTGCGTGGGGACCACGATCTCGATGCCGGCCGGCCGGCCGGCGAAGGCCGCCGCCAGGGCCGCCACGTCCGAGGGGCGCAGCAGCGGCAGATCGACGGGGTGCACGACGAAGTCGCCGCGCGGCGCGTGCCGGTCGGCGAGCGCGAGCTGCAGCGAACTCGTCTGCCCGGCATCGGGGCGCCCGTTGAACAGCACGCGCGCGCCGGCCTTCTCGGCCTGGCGCGCCAGCTCGTCGCGGCCGGCCGCGAGCACGACGACCCGCTGCGCCAGACCGCCGGCCTCCAGCGCGCGCAGACAGCGCTGCAGCGCGCTGAGGCCGGCGAGCGGCAGGCCGGCCTTGGCCTGGCCCAGTCGCCGACCCTCGCCGGCCGCCAGCACGATCGCCCGCACGCCTCGCCCTCCGCAGGGAAGGCGCGCATCGTAGTCGATGCCGCCCACGTTCCGTCGCGCCCGGCGGCGCGCCCTCCGGCATGAGCCTCTCGCGGCGCGTCGAGCGCAACACGCTCATCCAGCTCGGAGGGCGGCTGTACAGCTCGGCGCTGACCTTCGCCGTCACGGCGCTGCTGCTGCCGCGCATCCTCGACGAGCCGGCCTTCGGCGTCTTCGCCTTCCACCTCACGCTCTACCAGTTGCTCGCCAACGTGCTCGACTTCGGCGCCGGCACGATCGTGATCCGCGAGGCCAGCCGCGAGCGCGGGCGGGCGGGGGCGCTCATCGGGCAGCTCATCGCGCTCAAGGGGCGCATCGCGCTGATCGCTCTGCTGCTGCTCGTCGGCGTGGCGGCCTGGTTCGAGGAGGGCGCGCGCCTCGCGTGGCTGTGCGTGGCGGCCGTCCACGTGCTGGCGCACGCGCCTTCGGGCGCGCTGGCGATCTTCGCCGTCGACATGGACTTCGCCTCGGCGGCCCGGGCCGTGTTCCTCGGCCAGACCTTCTGGCTGCTGGCCTCGCTCGCGCTGCTGGCCGCGGGCAGCCGCGAGCCGGCCCACTACCTGCTGGCCTTCGGCGGCGGCGTCGCGGCGCACGCTTGCAGCGGCTGGTGGCGCGCGCGGCGCCGGGTCGCGATCCGCCACGACGCCACGCGGGCCGAGCGCGCGGCCCTGTGGCGCGAGTCGTGGCCGGCGGGCGTGTCGATGGCGATGGCGTCGACCTACTTCTACATCGACGCGATCATGCTGCGGCCGCTCCTCGGCGAGGTCGCCGTGGCGCACTACAGCGCGGCCTACCGGCTGATGGGTTTCGCGCTCATGCTGCCGGTCCTGTTCAGCCAGGTCGTCTTCCCGGTCTTCGCGCGCCTGTGGGGCGACGGCCCGGACGCGCTCGCGCCCGTCTTCCGGCGCTGCGTGCGCTTCCTCGGGGGCGTGGGGCTGCTCGTGCCGGCGATCCTCGTGCCCTGCGCCGACGAGGTCATGGCGCTGGTCTACCCCGCGGGCTACGGGGCGGGGGCGCACTCGCTCGCGATCCTCTCGCTCGCGATCGTGCTCGTGTTCGTCACCTACCCGCACGTGCTCGCGCTGCTCGCCGCCGGACAGCAGCGCCTGATGATGCTCGTGTCGACGGGCGGCGCGCTGCTCAACGTCGGCCTCAACCTGTGGTGGGTGCCGCGCATCGGGATCGAGGGCGCGGCCTGGGCGACCGTCGCGACGGAGGGTTTCGTGCTGTGCGCGGCGGCGGCGGGCGTGGCGCGGCGCACGACGCTGCCGCTGCGTCCGCAGGGACTGTCGCGTCCCGCGCTCGTGGCCGCCGGCGGCCTCGCGCTCGCGCTGCTGCTCGACGCGACGCTGCCCGAGCTGCCCGCGCTGCGCGTGGCGGCGAGCGCCGCGCTCGGGGCGCTGGCACTGCTCGTGAGCGGGTTGCTGCCGCTCGACCTCGGCGCCGCGCTCGGCGGCCTGCCCGAAACCGGGCCCCCGACGTGAGGATCGGCCTCGACGCGCGTCCGGCGCTGCTCGGGCGTTCGGGCTTCGCCACGGTCGCGCGGGAACTGCTCGCGGCGCTGCGCCGACGCGGCGACCTGCAGGCGCTCGGCTACGGCGCGTGCTGGCGGGCGCCGCTGCCCGGCGCGCCGAGCGCGGGCATCGTGCGCCGGCGGTTCCCGGCGCGGCTGCAGGCGGCCCTCGCGCCGCTCGGTTTCGGCGTCGAGACGCTGCTCGGCCCGCTCGACGCCTACGTGCACACCGACCTGGTCTTCGCCCCCGTGCGCCGCGCGCCGCAGGTGCTCGTCGTGCACGACCTGCTGTTCCTGCACGGCCGGGACTGGCACGCGCCGGACTTCGCGGCGCGCGTCGGCCCGCGGCTCTTCCGGCAGGCGCGCGCCGCGCGCGCGCTGGTCGCGCCGAGCGCGGCCGTGGCCGACGAACTCGTCGCGCGCGAGCTGGCGCCCCGCGAGCGCGTGCACGTGATCGCCTGGGGCGCCGACCACGTCGAGGCCGGGGAGCGGCCCGACGACGCGGCGCGCGTGGCGGAGCTGCGCCGACGCGCCGGCCTGCCGGACGGCGTTCCGCTGGTGCTGGCGCCGGGGACGCGCGAGCCGCGCAAGAACCACGCGCGGCTGCTGCAGGCCTGTCTGGCGCTGCCGGCGGGATCCGCGGTGCTGCTCGTCGTCGGCGCGCGGGGCTGGGGCTGCGAGGCGCTCGAGGCGCGCTTGTGCGAACCGGCGCTCGCGGGGCGCGCGGGCGTGCTGGGCGATCTCGAGGACCGCGACCTGCACGCGCTGCTGCGCTGCGCCGACCTCGTCGCCTATCCCAGCCTCGCCGAGGGTTTCGGCCTGCCGGTGCTGGAGGCCATGCGCGCCGGGCGCGCCGTGCTGACTTCGCGCGGCACGCCCATGGCCGAGCACGGCGGCGATGCGGTGCTGGCCGTCGACGCGACCGAGGTCGCGGCGCTGCGCGACGCGCTGGCGCGCCTGCTCGACGACGCCCCGCTGC
>CAZBBB010000025.1:0-37756 GCA_964490005.1 uncultured Phycisphaerales bacterium
GCCGCCCGCGCTGGCCGACGACGCGCGCCTCGCGCGCGAGCGCATCCAGGCGCTGCTGGACGCCGACCGCATCGGCGACGCGCTCGTCGCGCACGCCGCGACGGCCGCGCTGACGCAGGGCCCGGCGCCGCTCGTCGTCGCGCGCCTGCGGCTGATGATCCTGCAGGGGCACCCGGACGCGGCCCTGGCGGGCGCCGAGTCGGCGCTGGCGACGCTGCCCGAGCACGCCGATCTGCAGGCCGCGCGCATCGACGCGTTGTGCGCGCTCGGCGAAGCGGAGCGGGCGCAGTCGGCCTTGCAGGCGCTGCCGGCGGAGCTGCCCGCGGCGCTGCGCACGCGTCTCTTCGTCGACGTGCTGCGGGCGCGGGCGCGCGAGCAGTCCGGCTCGCCCGAACTGCTCGAGCGCGCCGTGGGGCTGCTCGAGGAGGCGTGCGCGCTGCAGCCCGAGCGGCTCGACGTGCGCCTCGAACTCGTCGTGGCGCTGGCCTCGTGGGGGCGGCTGGAGCGCGCCGAGAGCCTGGCGCGCGAGGCGCTCGACGCGTCGGCCGAGGCCACCCGGTCCGACGTGCTCTACGCGCTCGGCTTCGTGCACGGCTCGGGGCTGCGCGACGACGAGGCGGCCGCGTGCTTCGAGCAGGTGCTCGCGAGCACGCCCGGTCACGCGCGCGCGGCCGTCGAGCTGGCGCGCTGCCGGTCGCGCGCGGGAGACCTCGCCGCGGCGCGCGAGCTGCTGCACGAGAGCCTGCAGCTCGCGCCGGAGAACGCCGAGGCGCTCTTCGCCCTGGCCGAGATCAACCTCGAGCAGCGCGCGCCCGAGCCGGCGACCGAACTGCTCGAGCGCATCCTGCAGCGCAACCCGCGCAACGTGAAGGCGCTGTGGCTCATGTCGCGCGCGCTCGCCATGCAGGGGCGCCACGAGGAGCAGCAGGCCGTGCTGCGGCGCTGGGAGGAGCGCCGCGGCGCGCTGGCGGCGCGCTGAGCGGGCGGCGCGGCCTCAGGCGCGGCGGTACAGGCGCGCGAGCAGGTCGGGGTTCACGCCCAGCCGGAACAACGGCGGGATGAGGCGCATGAGCAGCATCGCGCGCAGCGGCCGGGTCTGCATGCGCCGCCCGGAGACCTGCACCGGCACGCCGACGCGCGCGAGCGGCCGGCGCGCGGCCAGGCGCCGCGAGAGGTCGTAGTCCTCCATGATCGGCAGCGGACGGAAGCCGCCTACCGCCTCGTAGGCCGTGCGCGTCACGAACAGCGCCTGGTCGCCGTAGGGGTGGCGCGTGAAGCGCGACCGCAGGTCGGCCAGGCGCAGCAGCGGCCCGGCGCGGTCGGGGAAGCGGCGGTCGGCGACGGTGCGCGTCACGAAGGCGCCGGCCTCGGCGCTCCCGTCGGCCAGCGCCGCGCGCATCAGCTCGGTGCCGCGCTCGGGCAGGCGCGTGTCGGTGTGCAGGAAGACCAGCACGTCGCCGGTCGCCATGCGCGCGCCGGCCGCGAACTGCCGCCCGCGCCCGGGGCCGGTGACGACGACGGTGACGCCGGGCCGGCCGGCGGCGCGCTCGGCGCCGTGATCGCGGCTGCCGCCGTCGGCGACGATGACCTCCAGTTCGCCCGGCTGGCGCGCGAGCGCGTCGAGGCACTCGTCGAGGCGCACGCCCTCCTCGAGCGTCGCGATCACGGCCGAGATCGTCGGACGCGCGCCGGGCTCGGCCTGGCGCCGCAGCTCGCGCGCCGTCTCGGGCGCGCGCTCGGGGTCGGCGCGCAGCAGTTCCTCGAGCCGGGGCAGGTCCTCGGCACGATCGACATCGAACCACTCGGGGGCGCGCGCGCAGCGCAGCCCCAGCCGGCGCACGCGCGTCTCGACCTGCGCCGCCGTCGCGTCCGTCGACCAGTCGAGTTCGTCGAGCCAGGTGTTGCCCCACAGCGCCGCGGCGCCGCCGCGCACGCCGAGGCACCAGAAGCCGCCGTCGACGTTCGGGCCGAGGACGACGTCGGCGCCCTCGAGCGCCGCCACCGCCGCCGCGAGGTGCGTCACCGGCAGGCCGGGGCTGTCGCTGCCCAGCAGCAGCACCCGCCCGCGCTGCCCGAGCGCGCCCGCCGCGAGGGTCGCCATGCGCCGCCCCAGATCGCCCTGCCCCTGGCGCGCGGTCGTCGCGATCGGCAGCAGCAACGGGTACTCGTCGGCGGCCTCCGAGAGCGCGAACACCAGATCGATCTCGGGCTGGCTCGAGACCCAGGCCGAGACCGAGGCCCAGGTGTCGGCGAGGAAGGCGCGCGCCAGCCGCGCCGCCGGGCCGTGGCCGAGGCGCGCCGCGAGCCGCGACTTGCAGTGCCCCGGCCGCGGCGGCTTGCTGAGGACGACGAGGCGCGTGCCGGCCGCCACGGCGGCTAGCCGGCGGCCAGCGCGCCGCTGCAGCCGCTGCCCTGGCCGGCCGTGCAGCCGAAGCAGTGCGCGGCCGTCACGATCGGCGCCTCGGCGAGGTCGGTCAGGTCGTCGACGTCGAAGATCGTGCGGCGGCCGGCGCCGAGCGGCAGGCCCAGCATCTGGTTGAAGTCGCAGTCGGAGAGCCGGCCGTTCCAGTCGACGGAGAGCAGGTCGCGGCACATGAGCCGCTCGACGTTCGCCGGCTGGAAGGACGCCGCGAGCAGCGCGTCGTAGTCGGCCAGTCGCCCCTCGCGCTCGAGTTCGCCGGCGAAGCGGTGGATCGGCATGTTGGCGAGCGCGTACAGCCGGTCGAAGACGATGCCGTGATCGTCGCGCAGGCGTTCGCGGTAGTCGCGCTCGAGGCCCTCCTGCGCCGGCGGCAGGTTCGGCCCCTGCGGATTGAAGACCAGGTGCAGGCGCAGCACCTCGCCCTCGTCCGCGTCGTCGGGGGGCGGGCCGCCCTGCGCCGCGCCGTAGCCGACGCGATTGAGCTTTTTCAGCGCGCGGATGCTCTCGTCGAACACGCCGCGACCGCGCTGCCGGTCGGTGTTGCCCGCCGTGTAGCAGGGCAGCGAGGCCACGACCGTGACGCCGCGCGCCGCGAGGAACTCGTGCGTGTCGGCCTGCCCGGGCTGCCCGAGCACCGTCAGGTTGCAGCGGTCGATGACCTGCTTGCCGGCGGCCAGCGCGCCGTTGACCAGGCGCCGGAAGCCCGGGTTGAGTTCGGGCGCGCCGCCGGTGATGTCGAGCGTGGTGATCTCGGGGTTGCGCGCGAGCACGGTCAGGACGCGCTCGAGCGTGCGCTTGTCCATCGACTCGGTGCGCGTCGGGCCGGCGTCGACGTGGCAGTGCGAGCAGGACTGGTTGCAGACCTTGCCCAGGTTGACCTGCAGCGTGCTCGGCGCGCGGCGCCGCAGCGGCGCCGACCCGTGCGCGGCGAGCGCCTGCGTGAAGCGCTCGTCGCCGTCGGTGCGCCGCCCGCCCTTCGGACCGTTGCCGTTCAGCAGCATGAGCCGGGCTCGCAGCAGGAGGCGGGCGCGTCGGCGTCGGCCGCGCGGCCGGCCTTGGTCTCGCGCGGGTCGCGCAGGCGCGCGCCGTCGCAGGCGAAGGGCGGCGCGCGCGACGCGTCGACGGGCGCGAACGGCTCGATGCCGATCGTCTGCCCGGCGTAGGGGCCGCCCGTGAGCAGGCCGAAGGTCTTGCCGCAGACGGCCATGCGCCGGCCGCGCTCGAGCACGTGGCCGTCGTCGTCCTCGACGCGCTTCCACGGCCCCTTGTAGATCACGGCCTGGCGCTGCTCGAGGCAGGGGCCCTGCTTGCCCTTGAAGGCCTGCACGGTAAGCGAGCGGAACTCGAGGCCCTGCACGCGGCGCCAGGGCTGCTCGCCGCGCTCGAGGATCTCGAGGCCGTGGAAGCCGGCCCGCTCGAAGGCCGCGAGGAAGGCGTCCTCGCGCAGCGCGCCGGAGATGCAGCCGCTCCACAGCTCGGGGTCGGCCGCGAGCTCGGGCGGGACGTCCTCGTCGCAGACGATGTCGGAGATCACCGCGCGCCCGCCGCGCCTGAGCACGCGGAAGATCTCGGCGAACAGCCGCGGCTTGGCGTCGGGCAGCACCAGGTTGAGCACGCAGTTGCTCACCACGACGTCGATCGACGCGTCGGCGACCAGCGGGGCCTGCCGGCGCAGGGCGGCGATCTCGTGCTCGAGGCGCGCGAGCGCGGCCTCGCCGTCGACGGGGGCCTGCGCGAGGCGGCGGTCGAGCGCCTCGCGATCGAGCGCGAGGTCCTCGATGCGGCCCTTGCGGAACTCGACGTTGGCGTAGCCGATGCGCTGCGCGACCTGCGGCGCGGCGCGGCGCGCGACGGCCAGCATTTCGTCGTTCAGGTCGATGCCGATCACGCGGCCCTGCGGGCCGACGACCTGCGCCGCGATGAAGCAGACCTTGCCGGTGCCCGCGCCGAGGTCGAGCACCGTCTCGCCCGGCCGCAGGTGGCGCGAGGGATCGCCGCAGCCGTAGTCGCGCGCGATGACCTCCTCGGGCAGGGCCGCCAGATGGCGGGCCTCGTAGCCGACCGAACAGCACAGGTCGGCGACCGAGCGCCGCGCGCCGTCGCTGTAGCGCTCGCGCACGGCCGCGTCGAGCCGGCTCGACAGCTCGCCGGCGGGAAGCGTGGTGGACATGTCGGCTCTCCGGGGCGCAGGGGGAGGCCGCCACTCTAGCAGCGCGCCCGGCCGGACCGCTCGCTACCTGAGGTAGCCCATCTGCTGCATCCACTCGCGCAGCGCCGGGTCGAGCGGGGCCGCGTCGGCGTCGGCGCGGGCGGCGAGCGGCGCGCGCGCCAGCCGTTGCCGCGCGATCTCCAGCAGCGCGGCCAGCGTCGCGGCGGCGGCGGGTTCGGCGCGCAGGTCGCGGCGCTCGCCCGGGTCCTCGTCGAGCCGGAAGAGCGCCAGCGCGCGCACGTCCTGCGCCGCCTCGTCCGCCGCGACGATCAGCTTGTGGGGCCAGACGATCACGGCCGCCTCGCGCGCCGCGCCCGCCCGCGGCTCGTCGTAGCGGGCTTCGGCGAACAGCGGCGCGGGGCGCGCGGCGCCGCGCCCCAGCGCGAGGGCCGACAGGTCGCGCCCCTCCCAGTCGGCCGGTGCGGACAGGCCGCACAGGCCCAGCAGCGTGGGCGCGAGGTCCTGCAGCGAGATCGGGTCGGGCAGCGTGCGTCCGCCCGGCAGCCCGCCCGGCCAGCGCAGCACGAGCGGCACGCGCAGCTCCGCCTCGTGCAGCGACTGGCGGTGCTCCCAGCGGCCGTGCTCGCCGAAGGCCTCGCCGTGGTCGGAGGTGAAGGCCAGCAGCGTGCGCTCGTCGAGCCCCTCGGCGGCCAGCGTCGCGAGCAGGCGGGCCAGCTCCCCGTCGTTGTGCAGGATCTCGGCGTCGTAGCGCGGCACGAGGCGCTCCCAGCGCGCCGCGTCGGCGATCCGGTCCGGAGCGCGGGCCGCTCCGGCCGCGTCGAGACGCGCGAGCAGCTCCGCGGGCGGTTCGTAGGGCGCATGCGGATCGAGGCTGTGCGCCAGGACGAACACGCGCTCGTCGCGGTGCTCGCGCAGGAAGGCCGCGAGCGGATCGCGCAGCACGGCCGAGGTGAGCGTGCTGCTCACCTGCGGCGCCGCGAAGGCGCGCGGGTCGCCCTGCGCGTCGAAACCCTGGTGCAGGCCCGCCCAGGTGCCCGCGTGGTAGTTGGTGACGAAGGAGGCCGTGAGCCAGCCCTGCTCGGCGAGCGCCTCGGCCAGCGTGGCCAGCGCGTCGGGGACGCGGCGCAGGTGCGAGTGGTTGCCGTGCGCGACGGGGTCGAGCCCGGTGAGCAGCGAACTCATCGAGGCGCGCGTCCAGTTCGAGGAGGCCCAGGCGCGCTCGAAGAGCACGCCCTGCGCGGCGATCCGCCGCAGCGCCGGATCGGTCGCGCGCGCGCCGCCGTAGCTGCCCAGCCGGTCGGCGCGCAGCGTGTCCTCGACGTACAGCACGATCGAGGGGCGCGCCCGCCGTTCGGGGGCGAGCAGCAGCGGCTCGGCGACGAGCAGCACGCCGTCGGCGCCGCTCACGCCGCGCGCCGACAGTCGCAGGCGCGCCGGCGCCGTCGCCTCGAGCGGCAGAGCGACCTCCAGCCAGCCGCCGCCCGGTTCGCACAGCACGCGCCGCGGCGGCCGGCCGCCGTCCGGGTCCTCGAGCAGCACCTCGACCGGCTCGTGGGCGCCGAGCGCGCTCAGCGCCAGGCGCAGGCGCCGGGCGCCGACGTCGGGCAGCAGCGCGTGCAGTTCGCCGGGCAGGCGCAGGGCCACGCCGTCCCGCGCCACGCCGTGGCGCAGCAGGCGCGCGGTCGCGAAGCCCCGGTTCTCGACGTCCTCGTAGTCCGAGACGAGCGCGATCTCGTCGAGCGCGACGCGGACCTCGGCGCCCGGTTCGCCGAGGAAGCGCAGGCGGAAGGCCTCCACGCCGTCCTCGGCGTCGCGGGCCTCGCGCACGCCGCGCAGCGTCGCCAGCGGCAGGGCGTGGCGCTGCGGGCCTTCGCCGGCGTCGAGCGCGATGGGCGTGGTCTGCCGCAGGGGCGAGAAGCCCTCGCCCGGGCCGCGCCACTGCACGACGAGCGAGCGCGCCGTCCCCGAGCGCAGGCGCAGGGCGAGCCAGTGGTGCAGTTCGCCGTCCGTGGCGCCGCCTTCGGGGCCGCTGAGTTCGACGGCCTGCTGTCCGGTGAGGATCGTGCGCCCGGCCTCGACCGTGGCGCTCGTCCCGGCGCCGGTGCGCCAGGGGCCGAGGCCTCCGGCGAAGCTCCAGTGGCGCGAGAGCGGGTCGCGCGGCGCGGCGGCCGGCGCCGTCCAGGGCAGACCGCGCGCGACGACCTCCAGCACGGGCGGCGGCGACGGCCCGCACGCGGCGAGGACCAGCGCGGCAGAGAGCAACGCGGATCGCACGGCCGCGCATGATACCGGGGCGCGGCGGGGGAGTCGCGCCGGCCGCGCCAGCGCGGCACAATGGCGGGCTCGCACCTCACGCTTCCGGAGAGTCTTCGTTGAGCGCCAAGCCCGTCCATGTCGCCGTCACCGGCGCCGCCGGCCAGATCGGTTACGCCCTGCTCCCGCGCATCGCCTCGGGCCAGATGTTCGGCCCCGACCAGCCGGTCGTGCTGCACCTGATCGAGATCCCCGCCGAGAAGCCCATGGCCGCGCTCTCGGGCGTCGCGATGGAGCTCGACGACTGCGCCTTCCCGCTGCTGGCCGGCATGGTCCTGACCTCCGACCTGAAGGAGGGCTTCAAGGACTGCAACTGGGCGCTGCTCGTCGGCAGCAAGCCGCGCGGCCCGGGAATGGAACGCAACGACCTGATCAAGGAGAACGGGCCGATCTTCACCGGCCAGGGGCGCGCCATCAACGACCACGCGGCGGACGACTGCCGCGTCGTGGTCGTCGGCAATCCCTGCAACACGAACGCGCTCATCGCGATGCACAACGCGCCCGACGTGCCGCGCGAGCGCTTCTCGGCCATGACGCGCCTCGACGAGAACCGCGCCAAGGCGCAGCTCGCGGCGAAGGCCGCCAGCCATCACACGCAGGTGAGCAACCTGGCGATCTGGGGCAACCACAGCGCCACGCAGTATCCCGACTTCGAGAACGCCAAGCTCGGCGGCAAGCCGGTCACGTCGGCGATCGTCGACCGCGACTGGCTGCAGGGGCCCTTCATCAAGACCGTGCAGCAGCGTGGCGCCGAGATCATCAAGGCGCGCGGCAGCAGCTCGGCCTTCTCGGCGGCCAACGCGCTCGTCGACCACGTGGCCGACCTGCGGCGGGCGACGCCGGCGGGCGACTGGCGCTCGGTGGCGATCGTGAGCGACGGCAGCTACGGCGTCGACGAGGGGCTGATCAGCTCCTTTCCGGTGCGCGCCGACGGCAAGGGCGGCTGGTCGATCGTGCAGGGGCTGCCGATCTCGTCGTTCGCGCGCGAGAAGATCGCCGCGACGGTGAACGAGCTCAAGGCCGAGCGCGAGGTCATCCAGGGGCTGCTCGGCTGATGTCCGTCCTCGACCGCATCGCCCGCCGCGCGATGATCCAGACGGCCGCGGCCATCCACATCGCCAACCACCGGCCCGAGGCGCGGCCCACCGACCCCAAGGTCGGCGGGCACCCGGCGGCGTGCAGCAGCAGCGCGCACATCCTCACGGCGCTGCACTGCTCGGTGCGCGAGCCGCAGGACTACCTCTCGAACAAGCCGCACGCCGCGCCGATCGACCACGTCATCCACGGCCTGCTCGGGCTGATGAACCACCCCGACCACCGCTGGTTCACGCAGGCCGAGATCGAGGCCGCGCTGCACACGGTGCGCAAGTTCCCGGCGGGCGGCGAGCCGGTCTTCCAGAGCTACCACGCGCGCACCGATCCCGACAGTTTCCACTTCCTGCCCTCGGGCAGCGTCGGCATCCCGCCGGTCGTGTCGGTGTATCTCGCGCTCGCCTACCGCTACGCCGCCGACCACTCGATGGAGGTCCCGGCCGTGCCGGGCGACATCCATTTCTGGTCGCTCATCGGCGACAGCGAGTTCCGCGAGGGCAGCCTCATGGAGGCCATGCCCGACGCGGCCGAGCGCGAGCTGGGGAACGTCACCTGGATCATCGACTACAACCGCCAGAACCTCGACGGCGCGCGCATGCCCAACCAGCACGGGCTGCACGGCACCGACGCGCACCGCATCGAGGCGCAGTCGCTCGCCAACGGCTGGGAGGTGATCCAGGTGCGGCACGGCCGCCGGCGCCTCGAGGTGTTCGCGCGGCCCGGCGGCGAGCACCTGCGCGCGGTGCTCGAGGAGGGCTTCTCCGACTACGAGCTGCAGATGCACCTGCTCATGCGCGACATGGACGCCACGCGCCGCGCGCTGCTGCACAACGAGCCGAAGATGGCGAAGCTGCTCGACGGCCTGAGCGACAGCCAGCTCGAGACGGTGCTCACCGATCTCGGCGGCCACGACACCCTCGAGCTGGTGAAGGCCATGCAGGCCAGCAAGCTCGACGCGCGCCGTCCGACCGTGATCGTGGCGCACACGGTCAAGGGCTGGGGCATGGACATGTACGCCGCGCCCGGCAACCACAGCGAACTGCTGCGCGAGGAGGAGGTCGTCGGGCTGCTCGGCACCGAGGGCCTGACGCTGAAGCGGCCCTTCGCGCCCTTCGCCGCGGGCAGCGAGGAGGCCGCCTGGCTGGCCGAGCACGGCGCGCGGATGCGCGCCGGCATCGACGCGCTGCGCGCCCAGCGTGCGCGCAACCGCGAGTGGGTGCGCAACAAGATCGCCGCGGCGGGCGGCGTGCCCAAGTCGCTCGACATCGACACCAAGCTCTTCCCGCGCGCCCACACGCAGTGGATGTGGGGGCAGCTCGCGAGCAAGCTGGCGCGCATCGGCGCCAACGCCGAGCTGCGCCGCAAGGGCGATGCCCAGCTCGCCGAGCTGCCCGCCAAGGAGAAGCAGTGGGAGGCGGCGGCCGACTTCCTGCTGACCATGTCGCCCGACGTGGGCACCTCGACGCAGCTCAGTTCGGTGATGGACAGCAAGGTCTACGGCCAGCACACCGAGGCCGAGGACGACGTCGGCGACGTCGAGGAGAAGCTCGGCGTCAGCAAGAAGCGCCCCAAGCTGCTGCCGACCACCGAGCCCTGGACGCGGCACATCCGCTTCGAGATCGCCGAGGCCAACTGCATGTCGGCCGTCGGCGCCTTCGGGAAGATGGGCCACTACGCCGGCATCCCGTTCTTCCCGATCATGACGGTGTACGACTTCTTCATCAAAAGGGCGCTCGACCAGCTCTTCTACAACCTCTACTGGGCCAGCGAGTTCGTGATGCTGGGCACGCCGTCGGGCGTGACGCTCTCGCCCGAGGGTGCGCAGCACAGCTGGAAGTCGGACATCCAGATCCCGAACCTGATCACCTGGGAGCCGATCTTCGCGGTCGAGGTCGACTGGATCCTGTGCGAGTCGATCCGGCTGCATTTCGAGGACGAGAACGACGGGCGCCGCGGCATCCTGATCCGCTGCACGACGCGCGGCATGGAGCAGAAGGAGCTGCTGCGCCGGCTGCGCCGCCACCCGCGCTTCCGCAGCAACCCCAACGACCTCGAGAGCGAGCCGCTCGACGACGAGACGATCCTCGAGCAGGCGCGGCGCGACTGCCTCTCGGGCGCCTACCACCTCGTCGACTTCCGCGGGCAGCCCGACTACGAGCCGGGCGTCAACGTCGTCAACCTGTTCGTCATGGGCAGCGTGGCCGACCAGGCGCTGGCGGCCAGCGACCGGCTGCGCACGCAGGGCATCTACGCCAACGTGATCGCCGTGAGCAGCCCCGAGCTGCTGCTGGGCAACGTCGCCGCGCAGAACGACTTCGCGCACCTGCGGCACGGGCTCGGCCTCGACGGCAACCTGCACCTCGCCCCGCGCGGCGTGGTCGACGAGCGCGCCGAGTTCGTCACGCTCGCCGGCCGCCGCGTGCCGGTCGTGTCGGTGCACGACGGCGAGGCCGGGCTGCTCGACAACATCGGCAGCGTGCTCGGCGTGCGGCAGGAGGTGCTCGCCGTGCGCAAGTTCAGCAAGTCGGGGCGCCCCGACGAGGTCTACGCCTACCACCACATCGACGAGGAGTCGATCGTGCAGGCCGTCGGCAAGGCGCTCTCCGAGACGGCCCTCGAGGAGGTCGTCGTGAGCCGCGCGCTGTTCGAGGCCGGCCTCGCGCGCACGCCGTCGGTCGCCGGCGACTGGCGCCAGCTCTGGGACGGCGCGGCGCCGAGCTGACACGCGCGTCGCCGGGGGAGCATCCAAGGCGGCTCTCGCACCTCCGGAGCCCGCCTCATGCGTCGATGTCTGCCGCTGTTCGTCGTTGCCCTCTGCGCGGGCGCGACCCGCCTCGCCGTTTCGCAGCAGGCTCCCGACCCGGCTGCGCGCGCCGCGGAGCTGGGCGCCGCGCCGCCGACCGCGCCGTCGGCGCCGCCGTCCGAGCCCGTGCGCACGGTCGCGCTCCATCGTCTCGACGAACGGGGCCTGGCGCTCGACGGCCACGATCCGGTGGCGTATTTCGCGGACGGCGGCGGCCGCGCGGTCCCGGGCGACAAGCGCATCACGCGCACCTTCAAGGGGGCGACCTACCGCTTCGCGAGCGAGGCGCACGCGCAGGCCTTCATGGCCGACCCCGCGCGCTACGAGCCGGCCTTCGGCGGCTGGTGCGCCTGGGCGATGGCGGAGTCGGGCGAGCGGGTCTCCGTCGATCCGCGCTCGTTCCTGATCCGCGAGGGGCGGCTGCTCCTGTTCTACGACGGCCTGTTCGCCGACACGCGCGCCCGCTGGACGGAGAAGGAATCGGCGGCCGGGGCGCGCTCGAGCGCCGCCGCGGCGCCGCCGTCCGACGCCGCGCGGCAGGCCGAGGTGTCGCCGTCCTCGCCGCTCATGGCGGCCGCCGATGCGGCCTGGCGCAAGCTCAGCGGCGAGGAGCCGCGCCGACCGGCGCCGGCCGCCGAGGCGGGCGCGCCGGGCGGGCGCGACGGACGGGGGCCGGAGTCCCGGGTCGAGGCGACCGGGCCGCGCTGAGCCGCCGCGCTGGAGCGCTCGCGCAGCCCCCGTGTGCCGCCTTCGTTTCGCGTCGCGGCCTGCCTACCATGCGTGTCTTTCGCGGTGGGAGCGGCGCGCGATGCGACGGCAGCGATGGTGGGCGGTGCTCGTGGCCTGGCTGGTCGGCGCCAGCGCCTGCGCCGCGCCGCCGGCCGGACTGCCGGCGGCGTCGCACACCGGGGGCGCCCCGAATGCGCGCGCTGCGACGACGGTCGGATCTCGGCTCTCCGCCGACGAGGCCGGCTGCCGCTGGGGCCTGGCCGTCGCGCGCCGCACGGATCGGCTCGTCTCGTTCGGTGAGGGCGCCCGCTCCGTCATGGTCTTCACCGATCCGCCGCGCGTGCTCGTGAACGGCGCGTCGCTCGGCGATCCTGCGGTCGCCGGCGTCGCGCGCGGCGCGTCCGGCGCGATCGAGCTGCCCGCCGCGCTCGTCGCCGCCGTGGAGGCGCGCCTGCTCGCGGCGCGCGCGGACCGCGCGCCGTCCGTACCGCCGTCGGCGGCCTGGCCCGCCGCCTCGACGTGGTCGCCGCCCGATCTGAGCGGGCGCACGGTGATGCTCGACGCCGGGCACGGCGGCAAGGACCCCGGGGCGCCCAACCGCTTCGGTCCGCCCGAGAAGGAGCTGACCCTCGACACGGCGCGGCGCGTGCAGCGCGCGCTGGAGAGCTGGGGGGCGCGCGTGCTCATGACGCGCAGCGGCGACAGCTATCCGACCCTCGACGACCGCATCGCCGCCTCCAATCGCCACGGCCCCGATCTGTTCGTCTCGCTGCACGCCGATGCGGCCGAGCGGGAGGGCGCCGAAGGCTTCACCGTCTACCTTGCGCGGCAGGCCTCGGCCGTCTCGGAGGCCGCGGCCAAGCGCATGGTGGGCGCGCTCGCGACGACGGGCGTCCCGTCCCGCGGCGTGCAGCGCGCCAACTTCCGGGTCGTCGCCGAGACCGAGGCCCCGGCCCTGCTGGTCGAGCTCGGCTTCCTCTCGAACGCGGCCGAGGCCAAGCGCCTCTCGACGCCCGCGCACCGCGAGCTGCTGGCCCAGGCGGTGGCCGTCGGCGTGGCGGACGCGCTGGTGCGCTGATTCAGTTCGATGCGCCGGTCGCGTCGAGCGCACGCAACTCGGCGCGCACCCGCGCCGGCAGGGCGGCCAGCGACCCCGGGAGTCGCCCCGAGACCTCGAGCGGGTCGAGCGCCGCCAGGGCCTCGTCGTACCACGCGCGCGCGGCCGGCACGTCGCCGGCATCGCGCTCGATCTGCGCCAGGGAAAACGCGATGTGCGCGACGCGCACGGGTGGGTTCACGTTGTCGGGGTCCAGGCGCGCCAGTTGTCGGTAGGACTCGAGCGCTGCACTCAGCTCGACGGCAGCCTCCGCCGGACGCTTCATCGTCGAGAGCGTCGTGCCCGACCACATGCGCGCCCAGCCCGCCTTGTCGCGCAGCGGCACGTTCTCCGGGTCTTGGTCGACGAGCGGGTCGAGCGCGTCGGCGGTCGCACGATAGGTCTCGAGCGCCTCGGCGTGCCGGCCCGCCAGATAGTGCAGCCCCGCCAGCGTGAGTCGCACGCCGGCGACGGCCAACGCGGCTTCCGCGGGAGGCAGGCTGTTCTCGAGCGCGGCCTGCTCGTAGCCCGCGATCGCGAGCGCCGCGTGCCGGCCCGCCGCCTCGTGGTCGCCGGCCCGGCCCTCGGCCGTGGCGAGCTTGTCGTGCGTGCTGGCCAGATCGAGGCGCAGCGAGGAAGTGTCGGGATGGCTTCTCAGCGCCGCCTCGATCTGCTCGCGCGCGGCGTGCAGGGCATCGCGGCCGTGGCCCTCGCGGCCTTCATGGAAGGCGAGTTCGCCGAGCCGGCGCCGCGCAAGCGCGCCCAGCCGTACGGCCGGCAGGTGCTCGGGATCGACGGTCGTGAGCCGCGACGCGACGGCGAGCGCCGCGTCGAACTGGGCGCGCGCCGCAGAGGCATCGCCCAGGTTCGGCCCCGACGGATTGCCGAGCACGTCGCCGAGCCGCAGCCGCGCGAGCCCGATGCGCGCCGCGAGATCGAGGTTGCCTTCGGCCTGCGCGGCGAGCTGTTCCAGGTCGGCGAGCGAGGCCTCGACCATCTCGCGCGAGAGGGCGGTTCCTCCGGGGAGTTTCCCCGCGCGCAACGAGAAATCGAAGGTGGCGTCGAGGCTGTGATCGAGCAACGTGCCGAACAGCGATGCCGCGCGCTGCTCGGCGCCCTGCGCGCGCAGGGCCCAGTCGATGCTCAGGGCGGCGGCCCCCAGCGTCACGGCCAGGACGACGAGGGAGGAGGCGACGAGGACGCGGTTCCGGCGCGCGAAAAGCCGGGCTTGGTGCGCCAGACTCGCCGGCGCCGCCTCGACCGGCCGGCGCTCGAGCCAGCGCTCGAGGTCGGCACCGAGGGCGGCGGCCGATGCATAGCGCCGGGCCGGCTCCTTCTCGAGGGCCTTGAGCAACACGTTGCTCAGGTCGCCACGCAACTCGGGGCGCCGCCCGGCCGGATGTCGCGCCGGCCGGCCGCAGACGGCAGCCGTCACGTCGGCCAGCGAGCCGCTCCCCAGATCCCAGGGGGCCTGCCCGACGACGAGGACGTAGAAGACGAGGCCGAGCGCGTGCACGTCGGTGCGCACGTCGACGTCGCTCGGGCGTCCGGCCAGCTGCTCGGGGGACATCCAGGCCAGCGTTCCGACGAGCAGCCCCTGCGCGGTGCGCGGCTCGTCTCCGCGCAACTCGTCGTCGAGTGCGCGCGCGACCCCGAAGTCGATCACGCGCGGCCGCCCGCCGCGGTCGACGAGGAGATTGCCGGGCTTGAGGTCGCGGTGCACGACCCCCTTGACGTGTCCATGATGAACGGCGTCGCAGACCTGCACCGCGAGCTGCACGCGCTCGCGCGTCGACAGCGACTCGCCGTCGGCGTACTCGAGGATGGTCCGGCCGTCCTCGACGAGTTCCATCGCGAACCAGGGCAGGCTCAGGCCGGCCGCCTGCCACAGCCCGGCGTCGAAGACCTGCGCGATGCCCGGATGACCGAGGCGCGCGAGAATGCGGGCCTCGGCCTCGAACCTGCGATGGTGCGCCGCCGAGAACGCTCCGACGCTCAGGATCTTGAACGCCACCCGTCGACCGGTCGATTCCTGGCGCGCGACGTAGACCGTGCCGCCGCCGCCGGCGGCGAGCGGCGCCTCGACGAGGTAGCCGGCGATGCGCGCGCCCGGCGCGAGTTCGGCCGGCGTCCCGCGGGCGGTGCGCGCCGACGCCGTCGTGGCGGGCGGGACGAGGAACGCTTCGCGCGTCGCCGTTGCGTCGGCCTGCAGGATCCGACACGCGTGCGCCACGAGATCGGGATCGCGCTGCGCCACCTCGGCGAGCAGCGCCTCGCGCTCGCGTGGCGAGGCGTCGAGCGCCCGCTCGACGAGCGCGCGGAGTTCCGCGAATCGGGCAGCAGGCATGTCCGGATCCGGGGCGGGTCGGTCGGCCGGGCCCTGAGCGGGCCCCTGCGACATGCGGGATCGGGGCCGGGCGCCCGTCATGCCTGTGGATCGAGTTCGGCGCGCAACCAGGCCCGCGCGAGCCGCCAACTGCGCTCGACCGTCGGCACCGAGACCCCGAGTTGCGCCGCGACCTCCGCCATCTCGCAGCCGGCGAAGAAGCGCAGCTCGACGATGCGCGCCAGGCGCTCGTCATGCGCCGCAAGCCGACCGAGCGCCTCGTCGAGCCCCAGCAGGTCGAGGGCGCGCTCCTCCCAAAGCAGCAGCGCCTCATCGAGGGGCAGGCGTGTGGCCGCGCCTCCCCGCTTGACGGCGCCGCGAGAGCGGGCGTGGTCGACCAGGATCTGCCGCATCGATCGGGCTGCCGCCCCGAAGAAGTGCGCCCGGCCGCGTGCATCGAAGGCCTGCGTGCCGACGAGCCGCAACCAGGCTTCGTGAACGAGCGCGGTGGCCTGCAGCGTGTGGTCCTTCCGTTCGGCGCGCAGGGCCGCCTGCGCCAGGCGGTGCAGTTCGTCGTAGACCAGGCCGAGCAGCGCGTCGCCGGCCGAGGAGTCGCCCGCGCCGAGGCGCTGGAGCAGGGTCGAGGCGGCGGTCGGCACGTCGTGGGCCATGCGGAGGGGGGCCGACATCCTACGCGTGATGGGTGGCGCGGCGCATTTCCGCATGAAGCGTGCGGGAGGCCCTGACGCCGCGCAGGCCGTCGGGCGCGCCTCCGACCCCCGAACCACGAGGAACCCGATCCATGTCCCTGCCCGTGCACCCGTCGCTCTCCGTGCTCGTCAGCTTCGCGCTGTTCGCGCTGCCCTCGCCGACCGCCGCGGCGGGCGGCGGACCGGTCATCGTGCCGGGCCTCTCGCGGGTCACGACGACGTCGCAGATCGGCACGCCGCTCGTCACCGTGAGCGATGTCGACTCGCAGACCGGCACGCTCGGGTCGCTGTCCGCGAACGTCGCCCAGAGCGGGGCCGGCGCGGCCTCCACGCTGTCGCACGACCTCGCGGCCGCCGCCGTCTTCGCGAGCGCCGCCTCGGGCACCGTCGACCTGCACTATGTGCGTTCCGACACCAAGCTCTTCGGGACGAGCGCGATCTTCGGCGGTGTTTCCGAGTTCCGTTACGAGTTCGTCGTCTCGGCGGCCACCACGGTGAGCGTCGATTACGACGTGATCGGCACGGAGTCCAATCCGGGCAACAGCTGGTTCGCCATGCAGGGGTTCGACGTCGAGATCAACGGACAGAAGCAGTCCGTGAACTTCTCGTTGATGTTCCTCCTTCCCCCGAAGCCCTTCTCGCCCCAGGATTTCCAGGGAACGTTCACGTTCGCGATCCCCGCCGGCAGCCACGCCCTCGTGCTGCGGGACGCCGCCAGCGCGAGCGGCAACCAGTGGGACGGCGTGCGCACGATGGTCGGGCGCTTGGGATGGCGCATCGGCGAGCCGGTGGCGCTCGCCGATCTCGGCCAGGCCCTTCCCGGAACGCACGGAGCGCCGCTGCTCGAGGGCACCGGCTCGCTCGTGGGCGGCTCGCCCTTCCACCTCGAGCTGAGCAACGCGCTCGAGGACGCGACGGCGAGCCTGATCGTCGGCTTCAACCAGATCTTCGCGCCGTTCAAGGGCGGGGTCATGGTGCCGGACGTCGATCTGCTCCTCGCCTCGTTGCCCACCGGGCCGGCGGGCGCGATCGAACTGAACACGACATGGCCGCTCGGTCTGCCCTCGGGCTTCACGCTGACCTTCCAGTTCTGGCTGGCCGACCCGGCCGGTCCGTTCGGCTTCGCGGCGAGCAACGGCGTGGCGGCCACCGTGCCCTGACGCGCGGGAGCGGTCCTCCGGCTTGACGGGCTCGGTTCGCGCCGGTGATCCTCCCGCCTGCGGGCGCGGTCGGCCCGTCTCCCGGAGCCCTCCCGATGCCGCGTCCGTCCTTCCGCCCCTCGCCCGGCCCGCTCCTCGCGCTCGCGCTCACCGTCCTGCCGGGTTGCGTCTCCCCTGCCGGCGACACGCCCGAGGCGATGCGCGCGTCGGCGCGCGCGATGCGCGAGCGCGTGCTCGCCGAAGCGCGGGCCGAGTACCCCGGCCTGCAGGCCGATCTCGAGCGCGCGCCGGCCTGGGCCGTCATCGACACGGGCATCTTCAAGACGATCATCGGTCACGCGAGCGGCTACGGCATCGTCCACGACCGGCGCAGCGGCCAGGAGACCTACGTGAGCCAGAGCATCTGGGCCTTCGGGCCGCTGCTCGAGTTCGGCCACTCGAGTTCCGTGCTCGTGTTCCACGACCCGACGCTGCTCGACGAGCTGCTCGCGGGCGACACCAAGTTCGGCGCCGATGCCGACGTGGCCTTCAAGTTCGGGAGCTTCGGCGGCGACGCGGCGGCCGTCGCGCTCTCGAACCGACTCTCGGTCTATCGGCTGTTCCAGACCGGCGTGGGCCTCAACGCCACGCTGCTGTGGATCTCGATCGAACCCGACCCCGACCTGGGCTCCTGAGGAGCGCGCGCGGTGCCGGCCCCGATCACGCGCCTCGTCCTGGTCTGCGCGCTCCTGCTCGCGCTGCCCGCCTGCGGCTTCTTCGCGCCCACGGTGGCCGTGCGGCGCGTCGGGCCCGACGCCGTCTTCGACTCGCTGAACGGCAACGCGCTCAACAGCGGGCACCTGAGCAGCGCCACGCGCGAGGTCCTGCAGGACTACTCGCTGGACGAGCTGGCCGACGAGGACCCGCTCGAGGCCGTGCGGCGCATGCACGCGGTCGCGCTCGTCGAGCCGACGCGGCACAACCTGTTCACGCTGGCCGAGCTGGCCTATCACGCCGGCCGCGAGAACGGCGACCTCGACGCCTTTCTGGCCTCGGCGGTCTACGCCTGGCTGTACCTGCACGGCGAGGAGAGCGGGGCGCCGCCCAGCCCCTACGAGCGGCGCTTCCGCTGGGCCTGCGACATCTACAACGTCGGGCTGCAGCGCGCCTTCCCGCAGGTCGACGGCGAGTACCCGCCCTTCCGCGACATGGTGCGCGCGCTGCCCGTCGGGCGCCTGCACGTCGTGCTCGACGACTCGATGACGCCCTGGGATGCCGGCGAGTACCGCGGCTACATCGCGGGCGACGACTTCCTCATCCGCGGGCTGAGCCTGCGGCTGCGCGACCCGGGTCTCGGCGTCCCGCTCGTGGGCGTGCAGCACGACGGCCGCCCGGGGCCCGCGCCCGCGACCGCCTTCCTGCGCGTGCACGGCGGTCTGGCGCAGATGCAGGAGGGCCTGGACGCCACGGTCGAGCTGCATTCGGGCTACGAGGCCGAGTCGGTGCAGGTGGGTGCGCACACGGTGCCCATCGAGTCCGACCTGTCGATCATGCTGGCGGCGAACCTCAACGAGTCGCCGCTGTGGAAGTTCAGCCTGGCCGGGCTGCTCGAGGGCAATCGCGCCGTCGACGAGAACCGGCTGATCATGTTCGCCCCGCCGCGGCGCGGGCGCATCCCGGTCGTGTTCGTGCACGGCACGGCCTCCAACCCGGCCTACTGGGCCGAGATGTTCAACGCGCAGCTCGGCGATCCCGAACTGCGCTCGAACATGCAGTTCTGGTTCTTCCAGTACGCGAGCGGCAACCCGATCCTGTATTCGGCGATGACGCTGCGGCGCTCGCTGCGCGCCGCGCTCGACGAGCTCGACCCGGACGGCACCGACGAGGCGCTGCGCCACGTGATCCTCGTCGGGCACAGCCAGGGCGGCCTGCTCGTGCGGCTGCTCACGTCGGACGGCTCGATCCGCTGGCTCGAGCAGGCACTCGGCAAGCCGGTCGCGTCGCTCGGCCTGCCGCCCGAGCAGGAGGCGCTGCTGCGCGAGGCCCTGGAGTACCGCGCCTTCCCCGAGGTCACGCGCGCCGTCTATCTGGCGACGCCGCACCGGGGCAGCTTCCGCGCCGCGGCCTGGTACAGCCGCATGATCGCCAAGTTCATCGCGCTGCCGCTGGCGATCAGCGACACGCTCACCGACGTGTTCGACAAGAGCGCGCCGGACCTGCCCGCGATGCTGGGCCACCGCATCCCGACGGCGCTCGACAACATGGACCCGTCCAGCCCGCTCATGCAGCGGCTCGCCGTGACCCCGACCTCGCCGGCCGTCACGTCGCACTCCATCGTCTGCATCGGGGACGCCGATCCGGACGACGCCGACGAGCTGCTCGACGCCGACGACGGCGTCGTGAAGTACGTCAGCGCGCACATCGAGCCGGTCGCGTCGGAGCTGCTCGTGGCGAGCCCGCACTCCTGCCAGGACCACCCCGACGTCGTGCTCGAGGTGCGGCGCATCCTGCGCGAGCACCTGCGGGACTGGCGCGCCCGGGCGCGCTGAGGGCCCGGCCTCAGCGCGCGGCGTCGCCCGGCGGCGGGTCCTGGCCCCGCCAGTTGCACAGGGCGCCGGCGTCGCCGACGAGGCGGTCGATCTCGGCCTCGTTCTCGCCGTAGACGCCGCGCGCGCGGCCGTGGCGGTCGAGCAGCAGGTGCGTGGCGCTCGGGCTGCCGGCGGCCCGGCGCAGGCGCTCGAACTCGCGCAGGCTCTCGTCCAGCAGGAAGATCTGGCCGGGCTTGCGTGCCACGCGCGCGTCGAGCAGCGCGGTGAGTTCGGCGGCCGGGGCGCCGTGCGCGAGCACGCAGAAACCCATGGCCTGGTTCACGCCGCGCAGCCGCCGCCGCAGGCGGAACAGCGCGTCGAAGGTCGCCTCGCGCTCGGGGGCGTTCAGCAGCGGCAGGTCGGTGAGCACGACGACCCGCCCGCGCAATTCGGAGAGCGCGCGGCTGGCGCCGTGCTCGTCGGGCAGCGACAGGTCGAGGGGCGGGCCGTCGAGACCCGGCAGCGGCGGCGGCAGTTCGGCCTGCAGGGCCTTGATCAGCGGCAGCGCGAAGAGCGCGGCGATCAGCAGCGCCCAGAAGGCCGGATGCGCCCAGCGCCCCGACGGGCGCACGGCCTCAGCGGGCCTCGGCTTCGGCGCGCAGCAGGCGCCGCACCCACACGACCACGCCGCTGACGATCAGGTAGGGCACCACGAGGAAGGCGGCGATGTAGACCAGCGTGCGCCCGTCGAGCGAGAGGCCGCAGGACGGGCAGGCGGCCGCGACGGGCGCCAGGCCCGCCAGCGCGCCGGCCAGCGCCGCGGCGCGCGGCAGGGCGTCGAGCGCGAGGCCTGCGACGCGCCCCGCGGCCATCAGCGCACGTGCCCGCGGAAGACCTGCTCGCACATCAGGATGATCGCGGCGAGGCCCATGTAGGCCGGCATGAGCGCGATCCACTTGACCCACGTCTTCTCCCACTTCAGGTGCATGAAGTACATCGCGACCAGCAGGGCCTTGCCGACGGCGAGCAGCACGAGCAGCAGCATCTTGGTCGTGCGGTTCCACTCGGCGTCGTAGACCTCCGGCACGAAGACCTCGATCACGGTCAGGAAGCCGAGCGTGAGGAAGATCGTGACGAAGGTGCCGCGGGTGGGGTGCTCGCCGTGAGCGGCGTCGTGGCCCCGGCCGTGCGGAGAAGCGTGCGGTGCGGACATCGGGTGCGCCTCAGAGCAGGTAGATGAAGGTGAAGACCAGGATCCAGACCAGGTCGACGAAGTGCCAGAACAGGCCCACGAGTTCGACGGGGCTCGAACTGATGCCGCCCTGCGTGTACTTGCCCTTGAGCGTGCCGACCAGGATGCAGATCAGGTAGATCACGCCCGAGAGCACGTGCAGGCCGTGGAAGCCCGTCACCACGTAGAAGGTCGAGCCGAACAGGTCGTTGACGTCGGTGACGACGCCCGGCGTGAACTCGAAGCTGCTGTTCGCCAGCCCGATGCCGGCGTGCACGAGGTGGCTGTACTCCCAGTACTGGATGCCGAGGAAGCCGACGCCCCCGAGGATCGTGAGCAGCAGCCAGCGCACGGTCGCGGCCTTGTTCGACTTCTGCGCCGAGTCGACGGCGAGCACCATCGTCAGCGACGAGCAGATGAGCAGGAAGGTCGCGAAGGCCGTCAGGCCGATGCCGAGGATCTCGCTGGGTACCGGCCAGTCGGGCGAGAAGATCCGCATGAGCGCGTAGGCCAGCAGCAGGCCGCCGAAGGCCATGCCGTCCTGCGCGATGAAGATCCACATGCCGACCTTGCCGCCGGTGGCGCGGCCGAAGTGGCGGTCCTCGACGCGTTCGTCGAGGACCTCGAGAGCGGAAGTGCTTGCCATCCGGGAAACCTTTCCGGGAATCAGAAGACGAAGAAGCCGAGAAACATCACCAGCCAGATCGCGTCGACGAAGTGCCAGAACGTCGCGACGCTCGTCGCCGGCGAGATGCGCGCGGGTCCGATGCGGCCGGCACGGATGCCGAGGGCGACGAGCCCCAGCAGCACCAGCCCGACCGCGACGTGCGCCGCGTGGAACCACGTGAGCAGGTAGAACAGGCCGGCGTAGAGGCCGCTGTCGGGCAGCGCGCCGGCCGCCCACAGGTCGCGCCAGAGCCAGGTCTGCAGCGCGGCGAAGACCAGGCCCAGCGCGCACGTCGCCAGCCACCCGCCGAGCAGGCCGCGATCGCCGCGCGCGCCGCGCCGCACGGCGAGCCGCACCGTGAAGGAACTCGCCAGCAGCGCCAGCGTGGCCAGGCTCGCGAGCGGCAGCGAGGGCAGCACCGCGCCGACCGGCGGCCAGACCGGCTCGCGGTTGCGCAGGATCAGGAACGACAGGAACAGCGCCGCGAAGGCCATCGACCAGCTGCCGATGAACAGCGCCATGCCGAGGCCCGCGTCGGTGCGGGAGCGGGCGCTCTCGCGCGGCGTGTCGGCGGTCAGGCTCAGGCTGCTCATCGGCGGGGGCGGCGCTCGCTCAGGCGTGTCCGTGCGCGCCGCCGGCGGCGCCCGCCGGCAGGGCCTTGGTCTGCGGCAGCCAGTCGGTGCCGGCGAAGGCCGGGTGGCTGTACTCGTGCGGCCCGCTCAGCACCACGGGGATCTTGTCGTAGTTATGGTGCGGCGGCGGCGAGGCGATCGTCCACTCGAGCGTGCCGACCTCCCACGGGTTGGCGGAGGCCTTGGCGCCGAACCAGCGGCTCTTCACGAAGTTCCAGGCGAAGATGAGCTGCGCCGCGCCGAGCACGAAGGCCGCGACGCTGGTGATCACGTTCAGGTGCTGCAGCGGCTGCAGGTAGGCGGCGTCGGTGTGGTCGTAGTAGCGGCGCGGCATGCCGCCCCAGCCGCTGATGAACATCACGCAGAACACCGTCGTGAGCGGGATGATCGTGGCCCAGAAGTGCAGCTTGCCGAGCTTCTCGCTCATCATCCGCCCGAACATCTTGGGGAACCAGAAGTAGGTGCCCGCGAAGGCGCCGAACAGCGCCGAGGCCGCCATCGTCAGGTGGAAGTGCCCCACGACGAAGTAGGTGTCGTGCAGGAAGATGTCGGTGCTGATCGTGGCGAGGTAGATGCCCGTCAGGCCGCCGAGGCCGAAGACGAAGATCACGCCCAGCGAGAACAGCATCGGCGTCGTCAGGCGCAGGCTGCCCTTCCAGATCGTGTGCAGCCAGTTGAAGAACAGGATCTCGCCCGGCACCGAGATGATCATCGTGAGCAGCATGAAGCTCTCGCCGAGCATGGCCGTCATGCCGGTCGTGAACATGTGGTGGCCGTACACGACCGCCGACAGGATCGTGACCGCCGCCATCGCGCCGACCGTGACCTTGTAGGCGAAGGCCGGCTTGCGCGCGAAGAACGAGAGCAGGTCGGAGATGATGCCCCAGGCCGGCAGGATCAGGATGTAGACCTCGGGGTGCCCGAAGATCCAGAACAGGTGCTGGTAGAGGATCGGGTCGCCCGCGCCGCCGGCCGTGATCGTGGCCGGCACGTAGAAGCTCGTGCCGAACACGCGGTCGAGCACCATGAGGATCATGGCCGAGCCGATCACCGGCAGGAACAGCACGTTCAGGATGGCCGTGAACATCAGGCCCCAGACCGTGAGCGGCAGGCGCATCCAACCCATGCCGGGCGCGCGCAGCCGGATGATCGTCGTGACGTAGTTGATGCCGCCCATGATCGAGCTCATGCCGATCAGGAACACGGCGACGGCCCACAGCGTCTCGCCCGCGCCCTGCGTGCCGACGGTCGACGAGAGCGTGGGGTAGGCCGTCCAGCCGCCCTCGGCCGCGCCCAGCGGCACGAACAGGCTGTAGAAACCCACGCCCGCGCCGAGGAACAGCGTCCAGAACGAGAGCATGTTCAGAGTCGGGAAGATCATGTCCCGCGCGCCGATCATGAGCGGGATGCAGAAGTTGCCGAAGGCGCCGATCAGCAGGGGCGTGAGCCCCAGGAAGATCATGATCGTGCCGTGCATCGTGAACATCGTGTTGTAGCTGTCGGGGGGCAGCACGCCGTCGCTGCTTGGCCACAGCCACGTGCCCACGAAGGGCACGGGCTCGCCGGGGTGCGCGAGCTGCCAGCGGATGATCATCGCCATGCCGCCGCCGATGAGCAGCCACACGAGGCCCAGCCACATGAACTGGCGGGCGATGATCTTGTGGTCGAGCGTGAAGACCCACTTCTTCAGGAAGGTCTTGGGCTCGGGGTGGATGTGGTCGTCGCCGCTCATGGCCGGCCTACTCCTTCCAGGTCCAGGCCCAGCGGGCCTCGGTGTCGTTCGGGTCGTGCGTGGCGAGCGCGATCGCGCTGGCCTCCCGCTCCCAGGCCGCGAAGCGCGCCGACGGGACGACCGTCAGCGTGCCGTGCATCTGGTAGTGCGCGAAGCCGCACAGCTCGGCGCACAGGATGTCGTAGTCGCCCGCGCTGCCCTCCTTGGCCTGGAACCAGGTGCGATTGATCGCGCCCGGGTTGGCGTCGCGCTTGATGCGCATGTCGGGCAGGAAGAAGGAGTGGATCACGTCCTTGCTGGCGAGTTCGAGCGAGACGGGCCGGTTCTCGGGGACGTGCAGGTGGTTGATCGTGACGATGTCGTCGGGCGTCCCGAACTCGCCGTCGACGCCCGGCGCGCGGAAGTTCCACGACCACTGCTGGCCGAGCACCTGCACGCGGTAGACGTCCTCGCCCTCGGGGATCGCGTAGACCGCCTCGCGCAGGTCGTGCATCGCGATCCACAGCACCGAGGCGTCGAGCACCAGGAAGACCGTGACCGAGACGATCGCCGTGAAGCGCTTGTCGTGCAGGCTGGCGCCATGGTCGTAGCTGGCCTTGTGCCCGGGCCGCGCGCGGTGCTTGAGGACCGGCACGACGAGCATGACCAGCACGATCACGAAGCTGGCGCTGATGAGCGCCGTGATGATCCAGAACAGCTCGTCGACGCGGTGGCCTTCGGTGCTCATCACCGGCGTGGGGCCCCAGCGGTCGGCGACCTGCGCGTTCGCGAGCGGCGACAGCGCCAGCGCGAACAGCGCCGCGAGCGTGCCGAGCCGCGCGGCGCAGCGCGCCGGCCGGCGGGATGTGCGATTCGCGATCACGTGCAACCCTCTCACTTGGCCTGGCGCAGGCCGTCCATGAAGGCCATGCGTTCGGGCTGGTCCTTGTAGGTCTCGGCCAGATGGCGCACGTAGTGCGCGATGGCCCACAGGTCGGCTTCGGGCATGGCGCCCTTCCAGGTCGGCATGCCGGCGCCGCCGATGCCGGCCGCGATGGTCTGGTACACGTCGGCGACGCTGCGGCCCGAGCGCATCACGTGCCAGGTGAAGTCGGGCGAGGGGATCGCGACCTTGTAGCCGCGCACCTCGAAGGCCGAATCGGTCTTGAGCTTGCTGTAGCTGAGATCGGCCGGATAGGTCGTGGCCGGATCGACGCCGCGGATCGCGTTGAGTTCGGCCGCGCCGACGTAGGCCGGATGGCAGCCGTAGCACTGGTTCTTGTGGTAGGCGGCCTTGCCGACCTCGAGCGCCTGCGCGAGCTTGCCTTCCCAGGGGTCGCTCCCGACCTCGACCGGCGCGCCGATCTCGTTCGTCGGGTCGCGCCAGCCCTCGTCCTCGGCCGAGAGCGACTTGATGTACTGCACGATCTCGCGCAGGCGCTGCTCGGAGACGGCCCACGGATACATCGGCGTGCCGTCGAGGCCCTCGCGGATGAGCTTGACGAGCGCGTCGTCGCTGGGCAGGTACTGGCCCGGCACCTTGGTGAACTTGAAGGTGCTCTGGTGGAAGGAGCGCGGCGGGGGGCGCAGGCCCTGCGCCGAGCGGCCGTAGCCGTCGCCGTCGAGTCCGTGGCAGCTCGCGCAGAACTGCACGAAGTCCTGCCGGCCGCGCGTGAGCACGTCGGCCTCGATCCACTCCCAGTAGATCTCCTCCTCCTCGTCCCATTCGAAGACGCCGCGCGCGTCGACCCAGTGACCGTCGACCTGGCTGAAGCGACCCGGCTCGGCGGCGGCCGCCGCCTCGACGGCCGCCTCGCCCTGGCTGATGACGCGCGTGCGCTCGTTGATCACGAGCGGCACGTCGATGGGGGCCTTGCGGTGCGGGTTGTCGGTCTCGTCGCCGGGCGCGGCCGGGAGCGCGGCGAGCGCGCCGAGCAGGGCCAGCGCCGCGAGCGGACGCGGAGAGCTGTGGAACATGGAGCGCTTCCGGGAATGGACGGAGGAGAACGCGGTGAGGCCCGAGGGGCCCTCGTGTGCGCCGCCCGGCGCGCCACGAATACACCCCGCGGGTCAGCTTAGAAAACGCCCGCGCCGCCAGACAAGCCGCAGCCGAGGGCTCGCGCGCCGGCGCGCGGCCCGCCGCGCCTCAGTGATCTCGCCAGGCCTGCCGCGTGCCGTCGGGCGCGTGCAGGGCCAGGCCGCCCTGCACTCCGGGGCGCGCCCACGGGTAGTCGAGCGGCACCTTGCCGTGCCCGCCCGGGATGTCGAGCAGGTATTGCGGCAGCAGGTGCCCGGGCACCGTGCCGCGCAGCGCGCGCATCAGCGCCGTGCCGCGCTCGAGCGGGGCGCGCAGGTGCGAGGTGCCCGGCACGAGGTCGGCCTGGTGCAGCGCGTAGGGGCGCACGCCCGCCTCGAACAGCTCCCAGAGCAGTTGCCGATGGACCTCGGGGTCGTCGTTGATCCCCGCGAGCAGCACCGCCTGGTTGAGCACGGACAGGCCCGCCGCGCGCAGCCGCGCGAGGCCGGCGCGCGCCGCCGGCGAGAGTTCGACGGGATGGTTGAAATGCGTGACGAGCGTGACGGGCCGGCCGACCGCGGCCAGGCCGGCGGCCAGCGCCGCGCCGACGCGATAGGGGTTGAGCACCGGCAGGCGCGTGTGGATGCGCAGGCTGCGCAGGTGCGGCACGGCGGCGAGGCGCGCGAGCAGCGCCAGCAGCTTCTCGTCGGAGAGCATGAGCGGGTCGCCGCCGGTGAGGATCACCTCGCGCAGCGCGCGCTCGCGGCCGATCCAGTGCAGGGCGGCCTGCAGCTGCGCCTCGTCGAGCGCATATTCGGCCCGGCCCACGAGCCGCTTGCGGAAGCAGTGCCGGCAGTGCACGGCGCACAGCGGCGTGGGGAACAGCAGCGCGCGGTCGGCGTAGCGCCGCGTGACTCCCTCCACGGGACGCGTGTGCGGCGCCTCGTCGCCGATCGGGTCCTCGCGCTCGATGGGGAGGACCCGCGTCTCGCGCGGGTCGGGCACGGCCAGCGCCCAGACGGGGTCGTCCGGGCCGGCACGCTGCGCCAGCGCGAGGTAGTACGGCGTAGCGCGCATGCCGTAGAGCGCGATGGCGGCCTCGATGCCCGGCCGATCGAGGCGCGACAGGTCGAAGCGCCCGGGGAACAGCCGCTCGACATCCGCCAGCGAGGTCGCCGCGTGGCGCTGCTGCCAGAGCCAGTCCTCGGGAAAGGCCGGGGCCGGGGCGGGGGGCGGAGGCGTCGCGACGGGGCCGCTCATGGGGCGCGGCATCGTAGCGCGCCCGTCAGTCGTCCCCGCCCGCCCCGCCGCCCCCCGCGCCGCCGCGCCGGCGCGCGACGGCCTGCCGCAGCAGGTACTCGATGTGCGCGTTCAGGCTGCGGAACTCGGCCGCCGACCACGCCCGCAGCTCCTCCATGAGTTCGGGAGAGACGCGCAGCAGGAAGGCCTTGCGACCGCCGCGCTCCTCGCCGCCCGGGTTCGGGTCGTCGGCCGGCACGCCGCGCTCAGCTGTAGAGCGAGCCGGTGTTGAGCACCGGCTGCGGCGCGCTGTGGCTGCACAACACCACGAGCAGGTTGCCCACGAGCGTGGCCCGCCGCTCGTCGTCGAGCTGCAGGATGCGCTTGCTCGACAGCTCGGCCAACGCGTGCTCGACCATGCCCACGGCGCCCTCGACGATCTTGGCGCGGGCCGCGATCACGGCGGTGGCCTGCTGGCGCTGCAGCATGGCCGAGGCGATCTCCTGCGCGTAGGCCAGGTGGCTGATGCGGGCCTCGATGACCTCCACGCCGGCGCGCTGCAGGCGGTGCTGCAGCATGTCCTTGAGTTCGACCGAGATCTCCTCGGCGTTGCCGCGCAGGTGCAGCTCGTTCCCGTCGGACTGGCCTTCGTCGTAGGGGTGGCTGCTGGCGAGCTGGCGCACGGCCGTCTCGACCTGCACGTTGACGAAATCCTCGTAGTCGTCGACGTCGAAGGAGGCCTGGGCGGTGTCGGCGACGCGCCACACGATCACCGCGCCGATCTCGATCGGGTTGCCGACCAGGTCGTTCACCTTGATCTTGTCGCTGGCGACGTTGTGCGCCTTGACCGAGACCTTGTGGCGCGCGGTGAAGGGGTTGGTCCAGTAGAAGCCCTCGTCGCGCACGGTGCCGCGATAGCGGCCGAAGAGCACGAGCACGCGCGCGACGTTGGGCGGCACGATGAAGTAGCCGATCGAGAGCACGAGCAGCGTGAGCCCGCTGAGGATCGCGAACAGCACGTAGGGCGCGTCCTGCGCGACGCCGCGCGGCAGCCACACGCCGAGCGCGATCACGAACGCGATCCAGGCGAGCTGCCCCATGAAGAACAGCCCGGCCCGCTTGGGGCGGAAGGGGGTTTCGGTCGAGACGGCACGGTCGGACATGGAAGGCTCCAGAACGGTGGGATATCGAAGTGATATCACATCGATATCCCGTGTCAAGGGGCTGGAGCCGGCCCCGGTTCAGGGCAGCGAAAGGGGCTCTCCGATGGCCAGAACGGCATCCGTTTCCGATTCCAGGGCCAGCGGCTGAACGACCAGCGGGCCGGCCGGGAGGCGCTCCCGCGGCACGGTGGCGCGGCCTTCGGCATCGAGCTGCACGACGGGGGCGCCGGCCAGGCCGCCGGGCAGGGCGCCGAGGTCGAGCGCGAGCATGCGTGCATCGAAGGCCGAGACCGGGCCGGCGATGGCGTCGACCTGCGTGGGCAGCGCGACGCGTCCGCCCGGAGCGCCGACGACGCTGAGGAACTCGCCCCCGACCGACACGGCCGGCGCGCGCGGCGGCGTCGTCCGCTCGAGTTCGGGCAGCAGGCGCATCCACGCGAAGACGTAGCCGAGCCCGGCGGCGCTCTTCGACGTCAGCCCCATGACGTATTTCTCGGGTAGTCCGTACTGCCGCGCGATGGCCTCGTCGAGACCGTGCAGGTAGCCGTGCGGGCGGCGCAGGCTCGCCTCGGTGACGTCGCGAATGAGCGACAGGCGCGCGAGGATCTCGGGCCGCGCCCAGGCCGGCGCGATCTGCCAGGCGGCGGTCTGCGCGTCGATGGCGGAGGTCGGCGGCCCGCCGAAGGTGTCGCCGACGTCGCCGTGCCAGTACTCGGGAGGCTGCTCGCGGCAATCGCCCTGGTAGGTGCCGCGGTAGCAGATGCAGACCATCTCCCAGTTCTTGAAGAAGCTCTCGGTGAACTGCGCGTTGGTGAGCTGGCGGCCCTGCAGGTCGTTGCGCGCCAGCTCGAGGATCGCGTCGCGATACAGCGCCAGCCCCGAGGAGATCGGGTTGATCTCGCCCGGCAGGCGGTACAGGCGCACCGGGCCGTCGAAGGCGCGCGGGCTGTCGCCGGCGCAGGCGGTGCCGAGCCGCGCACCCTGGACCCACAGCGTGTCGCCCGCCGAGGTGGCCTCCCGCGACAGGCGGTGGTCCGTGGCCTGCTGCACCAGCGCGAGCGCGTCGGCCGCCTGTCCGCCCGAGTGTTCGAGCAGCGCGAGCAGGTCCTCGCACAGGTAGCCGTAGTGGTCGTCGGTGTCGTTCTCGAGGTCGTAGCGCGTGGCGTCCCAGTCGCGATGGAACCTGCCGATCGCGCGGTGCAGCACCTCGAGATCGGCGGGGCGCGGCGCGACCTCGTGCACGCGCATGAGCGCACGCGGCGAGCGCATGAGTTCGTACCAGAACGTGCGCCCGGTCAGGATCGCCCAGCTCGTGTAGAAGCGCCGGTCGGTCTCGACCTCGCCGGCCGGCGTGAGCCGGTCGGGCAGGTGCCCGAACCAGTTGCTCAGGTCGCCCTCGATGCGCCGCGTGGCGGCGTTCCAGACGGGCACGGGGGGCGCCTTGTCGGGCGGCAGGTCGTGCTGCCGGTGCAGGCGCACGAGCGCGTCGGCCACGCCGCGCGCCTTCTGCAGGCACTGCTCGCGCAGCGCCGCGTCGTCGAGCAGCTCGCGCGCGTCGAGCAGGAAGTCGACGAAGGCCTGCACCGTGACGGCCGTGTCCGAGGGCGTGCCGTCGCGCGCCTCGACCATGCGCGGCAGTCCCGTCGTCGGGTCGAAGTGCCGCCGCAGCAGCGTGGAGGTGATCACGCGCAGGGCGGGTTGCCAGCGATCGACCTCGTCGTCGAGCCCGCGGCGACGGGCCTCGGCCATCCAGCGCAGCAGCAGCGTGTGGATGGAGTGGAAGGACGCCAGCTTCTCGGGACCGCCCGGCGTGCCGGTCTCGACGTCGAGCGTGTACGAGCGCACGTAGCCCGTGGCCGGATCGACGAGTCCCAGCCCGCCGCGCGACGGCGGCAGCAGCCACTCGTCGAGCGTCCAGCGCACGAGCGCCTCGACCCACAGCGCCAGCTCGTGTTCGCCGACCGCGGGCCAGGCGACGGCCGCGCTGATCTCGTCGATGTCGCACAGGCCCTTGGGCGCGCCGCCGGCCGCCAGGCGCAGCTGCAGGCGCGGCACGGGCCGGTCGCCGTGCTCGGCCGCGAACACCTCCCCGAGATCGACGGCCAGCTGCCACCAGTCGTCGGCCGGGCCGGCGCGCACGGCGAGCGTCGGCACGGGCGCGCCGGCCGCGTCGAGGATCGACACGCCCGTCTCGGAGGTGGCGAGGCGCAGCAGGGTCGTGCGTCCCGGGCCGTCCTCGAGCGTCAGCTGCAGCTCGCCGCCGCGGTAGGTGCGCAGCGCCAGCGTGAGGCGCAGTTCGTCCGTCCAGCGCGGGTCGGCGACGATCTTCTGGACGACCGGCTCGCAGGCGTGCGAGAGGCGCAGCAGGCGCTCGCCGCGGAAGGGCCGGTCGTCGACGACGTACGACCAGGCCTCGCCTTCGACCGGCGAGAACGCGCCCAGCCAGTAGGCGCCGTGCTTGGGCGGGTCGGTCGTGCCGTCGGCCACGAGTTCGAAACCGGGATTGAGCAGCGCGTTCACGACGAGCCGCTCGACGGGGGCGGGCGCGGCCGTCGTCTCGGCGCCGGTCTCGGCGCCGGGCGCCGCGTCTTCCGGCGCGGGGCCGCGCTCTGCGCCGCAGCCGGCGAACGCCAGCAGCGCGAGCAGCGCCGCGCGGCGCGCGTGCCGCGATGGCGCGCCGCGACCCGCGCGCCTAGAATCCGCTCCCGTGAAGGAATACCTGCAGCTCGTCCGGCATGTCCTCGACCACGGCGTGCGCAAGCCCTCACGCACGGGCGTCGACACCATCTCGTGCTTCGCGGCGCACTACCAGGTCGACCTGGCGGCCGGCTTCCCGCTGCTCACGACGAAGAAGATGCACTGGGGCTCCATCCTGCGCGAGTTGCTCTGGTATCTGTCGGGCGAGGATCACATCCGCAACCTGCGCAAGCACACCAAGATCTGGGACGCCTGGGCCGACGAGGACGGCGTGCTCGACACGGCCTACGGATACTACTGGCGCCGCTTTCCCTCCGCCACGCGCGACGAGGCGGGGCAGTGGAACGTGCGCGAGGTCGACCAGATCGCCAACGTGCTGCACCTGCTGCGCACCGATCCGAGCAGCCGACGCATGGTCGTCTCGGCCTGGGAGCCGGGCAATGCGGCCGACAGCCGGCTGCCGCCCTGCCACTACACTTTCGCCTTCCAGGTGCTCGACGGGCGGCTCAACTGCCACCTCAACCAGCGCAGCGGCGACATCGCGCTGGGCATCCCCTTCAACCTGGCGGCCTACGCGACGCTCACGCAGATGCTGGCGCAGGAGGTGGGCCTGCAGCTGGGGGTCTTCGGTCACACGATCATCGACGCCCACATCTACACGGCCGCCGCCGACGGCAGCATGTCCGACTACGACCACGTGCCGGGGCTGCTCGAGCAGTTGGAGCGGCCGCCGCTGGCGCTGCCGAAGCTGATCATCGCGAAGAAGCCCTTCGAGGAGCTGGGCTTCGACGACTTCGAACTGCGCGACTACGTCTGCCACGACCCGATCCGCTTCAAGGTGGCGGTGTGAGGCTTCGCGGCGCGCGGCGAGGGGCGCGCCGCGCGGCGGCCGGGGCGCGATGAGCGGCCTGGCCGCGATCGTCGCCATGACGCGCAGCGGCCTGATGGGCCGCGGCCTCGATCTGCCCTGGCGCTGGCCCGAGGACCTGCGGCACTTCAAGCGCACGACCAAGGGGCACGTCGTGATCATGGGGCGGCGCACCTTCGACAGCCTCGCCGGGCAGTTCGGCGGGCCGCTCAAGCAGCGCCTCAACCTCGTCGTGTCGCGCCGCGCCGGCGGCGAGGGCGTCGAGCGCGCGGGGGCGCTGTGGTTCTCCTCGCTCGCGACCGCCCTGGCCTGCGCGCGCGAGCAGGCGGGCCGCGCGGCGCTGGGCGAGGCGCCGGAGGGCGGCTGGCCGGCGCAGGCCTTCCTGCTGGGGGGCGCCGAACTCTTCGCCGAAGCCTGGCGCTCCCCGCAGACGAGCCCCGAGCGCCTCGTCGTCACGTGGGTGCCGGAGGTGCCGGAGCAGCCGGGCGACACGTACTTTCCGCACCGGCCGCCCGAGCCTTGGATCGAGGCGCGCTACCGGGCGGCGGCGCGTTGGCGGGCCGAGGAGGCGCCGCTGGAGTTCGTGGACTACCGCGCCCGGCCCTGAGAGTTCCAATCGCCCGGGGCGTGTGCTTGCATGGAGGCGGAGTCCCCGTTTCCCTCAGGAGCTGATCTCGATGCGTCGATTTGCGGTTTTGATGGTCTGCTGCGCGCTGCTGGGCGCCTGCAACTTGGTGGACATGGGCGTCGGCCGCGGGGCCAACGACTGGGAGTTCACCGGCGACGGCAACTGCTACTACGAGTACGGCTGGCCGGCGAACACGACGTTGCTCTCGGCCGACCTCTTCGGCGGCGCGAACAACGGCACGCTGATCTCCGCCGATGTCTGGCGGCTGCTGCACGTCGAGCTGGGCGTGCTGGGTTTCGGTCTCGGCATCGGGCCCTTCCAGGTCGGCTGCGGCTGGGGCATGTACGCCCCCAACGGCCCGGCCAAGATGCAGGGCGACAACCCCTTCCAGCACTGATCGACGACCGGCTCGCCTCGCGCTCGCGCGGGGCGCCGACCAGACGGCCACCGGGCGGCGACGCCCGGTGGCCGGTTTCGTTTCCGCTCAGGCCGTCGCGCGCGCCGGCGCCGGCTCCTGCAGCGCGGCGACGAACAGCGCCCGCCACGCCAGGTAGTTGACGATCGCCATCGCCGGCACGACGACGCCGCCCACGGCCGGGATCCACTGCACGGCGACGAGCACGATGAACAGCAGCCGGATGCCCCATTTCATGAGCAGGCTGCGCCCGCGCGGGATGTAGCGGCGGAACGGCCCGACGAGCGCGATGCGGTAGTAGATGACGCCCGGCAGCAGCCCCGCGACGGGGACCAGGCTGCACAGCAGGCAGACGAGCAGCACGCGCGGCAGGCGCGCGCGCACGGCGGCGAGATAGCGCTCGGTGAAGGCCTCGTCGGCGAAGGGCCGTCGCGCGCAGGCCGGGCAGGCCTGGCGCGGGTCGCGTTCGGGCAGGCGCGTCGCGCAGGTCGGGCAGCGCTTCTTCGCGGCGAGGTGCTGCGGGTGCGCGTGCAGGTCCGGCGCGGGCTGCTCCTGCGAGGTGCCGAAGAAGCCGATCTCGCGCGGGGAGGCGAGCGCCGCGCCGCAGGCGCCGCAGGCCATCGCGCAGGCGTAGGTCGGCGCGCCGCAGGCCGCGCAGGGCACGCGGGCGGCGTCCTCGCGGGACTCGGCGCGCCGGCGCGCCAGCCACAGCGCGCCGGTCGTGAGCCCCACGAGCGCCGCCATCGCGAGCGGGAACAGCACGAGCAGGATCGGCCCGGTCGCGGCCCACAGGTCCTCGGCCCAGCCGAGCAGGCCCTGCACGCCGGCGTCGTCGTCTTCGTCGCCCTCGGCCAGCAGCCCGAACAGGGCCCCGCGCAGGCTGCCGAGCCAGTACGTCGCCAGGCCGACCGCCGCCGCGAACAGCCCGTCGCCGAAACCCGCCTTCTTGAGCGTGCCCTCGATGAAGGCCTCGTCGGCCGCGCCGGCCACGCCGAGGTAGGTCAGCACGGCGAGCGCCGGCTTGAGCCAGTGGTGGAAGCCGTCGAGCAGCGCGCGCGCGTCGGCCGAGCGCGCGGCCAGCGACTCGGCTCCCGCCAGCAGGCCCAGCGCGAAGATCGTCGGCCAGGCCGTGAACCAGGTGGGGGCCTCGGGCAGGCCGGCGAGCAGTTCGCTGTCGGCCAACCAGGGCAGGTCGGGCCCCAGGCGCAGGGCCAGCGCCGTCACGAAGGCCGGAAGGAAGGCCCGCGCCGCGAAGAAGCCCGCCGACCCCAGTCCCTGCAGCAGCACGTCCATGGGCGTCGTTATTGCGTCCCGGGCGCCCCCGTTTCCATCGGCTTTCCGGAGACCTGATAGCTTGTGGGGCCGTCCGTCCCGAGCCGTGCCCGGACGACGATCCCCATCCGGAGCCAACCATGCGCTCGATCGCGCGACTCGTTCCGCTCTCCGCCCTGCTCGCGCTGCTCGCCGGCGCGCGGCTGCTCGCCCAGGACGGCGTGCCCTCCTTCAGCAACCAGGCCGCCGCGGCCGGCGTGCTCTACAACCACAGCAATCCCTTCTTCTTCACGCAGGCCGACTACACCGGCGGCGGCGCGGTCGGCGATTTCAACCGCGACGGGCACATGGACCTCTTCTGCGTCAGCGGCGGCAACGGCCGCGACAAGCTGTTCATCAACAACGGCAACGGCACCTTCACCGATCGCGCGCTCGAGTGGGGCCTCACGGCGCTGCACCTCGGCAAGGGCGTCGCCGTGGCCGACTACAACGACGACGGCTGGCCCGACGTCTACGTCACGAGCGCGGGCCCGACCGCGCAGGCGGCCGCCGGCCACCACAAGCTGTACCGCAACAACGGCAACGGCACGTTCACCAACGTGGCGACGGCGGCGGGCGTCAACGCCACGCACCCCACGGTCGAGGGCAGCTTCTGCGCGGCCTTCGGCGACTACGACCTCGACGGCGACCTCGACCTGTTCGTGCACGGATTCAGCACGAACACCCAGAACCTGCACAGCCGGCTGTTCCGCAACAACGGCAACGGCACCTTCACCGACGTGACGGCGGCGATCGGCTTCTGGAGCGGCACGTCGATGGCGGTCAAGGGCTTCGCGCCGCGCTTCGCCGACATGAACGGCGACCGCTACCCCGAGCTGCTGCTGGTCGGCGACTTCGGCACGAGCCGCTACTTCCGCAACAACGCCAACGGCACCTTCACCGACATGACCGTCGCCTGGGGCGCGGGCAAGGACGAGAACGGGATGGGCGGGACCCTCGGCGACTTCAACAACGACGGCCTGTTCGACTGGTACGTCACCTCGATCTACTGGCCTGCGCTCAACTGGACGGGCAACAAGCTGTACTGGGGCAACGCGAACGGCACTCTCACGCTCGCGCCCGCGAGCGCGGGCATGACCGACGGCGGCTACGGCTGGGGCACGGTGGCGGTCGACTTCGACCACGACGGCTTCGTCGACATCGCCGAGACCAATGGCGACAACGGCACGCCGATGTTCGTCAACGAGCAGAGCTACCTGTGGATGAACGACGGCGACGGCACCTTCACGGAGTCCGCGCTGGCGTACGGCCTTTCGCACTTCGGCGCCGGCCGCGGCATGTTCAACGTCGACTACGACGCGGACGGCGACCAGGACGTCGTGATCATCACGAACTTCGGCGCCTCCTCGCTGTGGCGCAACAACCTGAGCGGCACGCAGATCGCCTGGTTGCGCGTGTTCCTCGACACGACCGCGCATGACGGGCTCGCCGCCGACGGCTACGGCACGAAGATCTCCGCCAAGGTGGGCGCCAACACCTACTGGAGGCACGTCTACGGCGGCGACAACTTCCAGAGCGCCAGCGAGCTGTCGGCGCACTTCGGCCTCGGCGCGGCGACCGTCGTCGACGAACTGACGGCCCACTGGTCGGACGGCACGACGACGACGCTGACGAACGTGCCCGTGAACCAGACCCTCACGCTGGCCGCGCCCGCCGACGACCACTGGACGCGCGTGGGCCTCGCCACCGGCGGCAGCAACGGCGTGCCCCAGCTGCGCGGCAGCGGCCCGCTGACGGCCGGCAGCACGACGACCCTGACCTACACCCACGGCAAGCCGGCCGCCTCGACCTACCTGGTCGTCTCGCCCTTCGCCCTGCTGGCGCCCTTCAAGGGCGGGACGCTGGTGCCCAACCCCGACGTGCTGATCATCCTGGTCACCGACGGGGCCGGCGGCTTCTCCCCGAGCGCGCCCTGGCCCGCCGGCCTGCCGGGCGGCCTGAACATCTGGTTCCAGGCCTGGCAGCAGGACGTCACGGGCTTCTTCAGCTGGATCTCCAGCAACGGGTTGCGCGCCACGACGCCCTGATCGGCGCTCGCTCGCCCCCGGGGGCGCTGCGCTTCGTCGCGTGTTCCGTTCGTGCCGCGTGTCGGCTCGTCCGGCAGGCGGCCGTCTGCCCGCCTTCATCCGAGGATCTTCGACTTCGGTCGAGGCCTTCACCCTGCCGATGAAAGCTGCGACCCGATGAAGACCCAGCCCGCCATGAGACCCACGCTTCCGCACCTCGGTGAGCGCCGCTTCCGGCGCGACCCGGTCGCCGTCGACGCCCTGATCCGGGAGCCGTCCTCGTTCGGCCAGGCGCTCGCGCTCGCGCTCGCCGCGCTGGCCCTCGCCGGCGTGCTGCTCGTCGCCTTCGGCCGCTGAGGCGCGGCCCTCAGGCCGTGCCGCGACCCTCGCGGCGCGCCGCTTCGAGCAGCCGGCGCGCCTCGGCTGCGCGGTCGCCCGGCACCTGGATCTCCACCGAGACCAGGCCCATGAGCGCCTGGCTCACGGCGAACTCGTCCTGCAGCAGGCGTCCGCCGACGTAGACGGCGATGCCCTTCGAGCGCAGCAGGGCCGCGACGACCTGCGCCTCGGTGGGAGTCTTGGCCGTCATCAGGACGACCGGTTCGGGGTGGCGTGCGTCGCTCATCGTGGCTCCGGGGCGGGGCTCCAGGCCGGCAGGCCCTGCCGGAGCGTCCGGCGCAGGCAGTCGGCGAATCGATCGACCTCGTCGGCCGAGTTGTACACGCTCGGCGAGACGCGCAGCCCGTGAAACTCGGGATGCACGATCGGCGTGGTGAGGATGCGCTGCTCGGTCCACAGCCACTGCTGCAGCGCCGGCGTGTCGATCCCTTCCAGGCCGATCGTCGCGATGCCGCCGGCCTGGCCGGGGACCAGGCTCGTGTGCAGCCGCGCGCGCGGCTCGTCCCGCAGCGGTACGGCCCAGCGATCGCGCAGGTACGTCAGGCGCGCCAGCTTGCGCGAGGCGCCCAGACCCTCGTGGAAGTCGAGCGCCTCCATGATCGCGAGCTTCATCGCCAGCGGGTGCGTGCCGATCTCCTCGAACTTGCGGATGTCGCCGGCCATCGACGCGTCGGCCGCCAGCAGCGGCCACAGCCCGGCGATCTTCTCGCGGCGCACGTAGAGCAGGCCGGTGCCGTGCGGCGCGAACAGCCACTTGTGCAGGCTCGTCGCGTAGTAGTCGCAGTCGAGTTCGGCGATCCGGAAGTCGAGGTGCGCGAGGGCGTGCGCGCCGTCCACGATCACGGGGATGCCGCGGGCGCGCGCCATGGCGACGATCTCCTTCACCGGCAGTACCTGCCCGGTGAGGTTGATCACGTGGCAGCACAGGATCAGCCGGGTGCGCGGGCCGATGGCCTGCTCGAAGATCCGCACGATCTCGTCGGGCGCGTGCGCCGGCACGGGCAGCGAGATCTCGCGCAGCGCCAGCCCCTCGCGCGCGACGCGCTGGCGGAAGGCGGCGCGCATGCGCGGGTAGTCCTGGTTCGTCGTGAGCAGCTCGTCGCCGCGCTGCAGGTCGAAGCCGAACTGCAGCGCCTGCAGCCCCTCGCTGGCGTTGCGCACGATCGCCAGCTCCTCGGCCTCGGCGCCGAAGACGCGCGCCAGGCGCTCGCGCACGCGCTCGACGTCCGGCGCCAGCTCGCCGAGCAGCGCCAGCGACGAGGGCCATGAATTGCAGTGGTCGAGCCAGCGGCGCTGCGCCTCCTGCACCGCGATCGGCGCGGGCGAGACGCCGCCGTTGTTGAAATTGACCACGCTGCGGTCGACCGAGAAGGCCCGGCCGACCTCGGCCCAGTAGGCCTCGTCGCGCGCCGCCTGCGCGTCG
>CAZBBB010000026.1:0-37188 GCA_964490005.1 uncultured Phycisphaerales bacterium
GGGCGCGGCGCGGCCCCCCCCCGCGGCCGGGGCCGGGGGGGCCGCGGCGCGCCCCCCCCCCCCCCCCCCGCCCCGCCCTGAGCGCGTGCCGCCGCGCACCCGCGCGCCGTCGACGCTCCGCCGGCTCGCCGCCTCAGCGCCCGCCCGCGCCGTCGCCGCCGTCGGGCTCGCCGGCGGCCGGCAGCACGACGTCGATGTGCTCGGACGGATCGAGCTCGAGGGCGAGGTAGCCGAGCTGCCCGAACTTCTCGCGGAAGCTCTCGTCCATGGCGTTCGAGACCGCCTGGCGCGGCGCCGGCTCGTAGATGGCGTCCCAGCTCGGCACGAGCGGCGCGCGCGCCGCATCGAGCGCGGGGCCAGGCTCGAGCAGCGCGACGAAGGCGCGCCCGGCCATGTCCTTCGCGCCGGGGATGCCGAGCAGGGCGAGCACGGTGGGCGCGACGTCGAGCACCGTGCCGAGCACGGGCAGCGCGCCGGTGTCGAGAAAGGCCTGCACTCCACCGGCGTGGCCGGCGCCCCGCGCGATGCCCGGCCCGGCCGCGACGATCACGCCCGGCGGCGCGTCGAGGTGGTGGCCGGTCATGCCCGCCTCGTTGGGGGCCTCGGTCGAGATCTCGTGCATGCCGTGGTCGGAGACGACGAGCACGGTGAGCGGGCCCTCGCCCGCCGCCGCGATGAGCGCGCCGAGCATCTCGTCGGCCCACGCGTAGTAGTCGGGCAGCACCCGCGCCAGCGCCGCGTCGGCCTCGGGCGTCGAACCCCATTTGAAGGGGCCGGGGCGATACTGCCGCCAGTAGCGGTGCCCGACGACGTCGGTGCCGCCCAGATAGACGAGGTTGAGATCGGCGGGGTGCTCGCGCAGCGCCTGCTCGGCGATGCGGAAGTAGGTCTCGTCGGCCGCGAGCGACCACAGCGTCTGCTGCTTGACCTTCTCCTCGGCCGCGTCCAGCAGGCCGGCGGGCAAGGGGCCGAAGACCTTCTCGCGGGCGATGCGCGCGATGGCCTGCTGCGTCGAGACGCGCGCGGCGAGCGCGAGGACCTCGGCCTCGCGCTCCGGCGGATGCACCTGCCCCGGCACGTCGGCGGCGAGGGCCGGCTTCCAGTTGGCGTCGGTCATCGCCGCCGAACTGCTGCCGCTGACGACGAGCCCCGCGACCTCCTCGGCCGGCCAGGTGATGAACCAGCCGACCATGTTGGTCGTCAGGCCGTGCCAGTCGGCGAGGTTCCACAGCGCCGGCACGAGGCGGTCGGACGAGGTGTAGACGCTGCCCTGCGGGTCGAGGAAGTCCATGATGCCGTGCTCGCGCGGCAGCCGCCCGGTCGCGATCGAGGTCCACACCACGGGCGAGAGCGTGCGGTTGAGCGTCGCGAGGCGGCCGAAGGAGCCGCGCTCCATGAGCGCGCGCAGGTTGGGGCAGCGGCCCTCGGCGAGCAGCGGACGCAGCACCGACCACTCCAGGCCGTCCATGCCGACGATGAGCACGCGCGCGACGGGCCGCGCGGGCTCGGGACGCGCAGGGCCGCAGGCCGGAGCGACGAGCAGCGCACCGAGCAGCGCGGCGCACGACGCGGCCTTTCTGACGGAACGGGACATCGGCAGGGCGTCCGGAGGGCGAGCGGCCGGCCGCAACGCGCGCCGACCGATCCATGCTGGGAATTTCCGCGCGTCATTGCGAGCGCGGCACGGCGGCCGCGCGGCGCCGGCCGGCGCGCGCCGATCGAGGGGCCCTTCCGGGTACACTGCGCAGCCGTCAGCCGACCCAAGACACCGTTCCCCCTGCGCGAGAGGCGTGCGATGGCTTCGATCTGGATGGACGGCGCCCTGGTCCCGGCCGACGAGGCCCAGGTCTCGGTGCTGGCGCACACGCTGCATTACGGCGTGGGCGTGTTCGAGGGCGTGCGCAGCTACGCCACCGAGGACGGCGCGGCCGCGATCTTCCGGCTCGACGACCACCTGCGGCGGCTGGCCGACAGCGCGCACATCTGCGGCCTGAAGCTGCCCTTCACGCCCGAGCAGCTCGTCGCCGGCTGCGTCGACGTGCTCGAGGCCAACGGCCTGCGCGACGGCTATCTGCGCCCCATCGCCTACCAGGACGACGGCTCGCTCAAGGGGCTGGGCGCCAACCCGACCGTGCACGTGGCCATCGCGGCCAACCCCTGGGGCGCCTACCTCGGCGAGGAGGGCCTCAAGAAGGGCATCCGCGTGATGATCTCGGGCTACCGCCGGCCGGCGCTCGGCGGCGCGCTCACCAAGGCCAAGATCTGCGGCCAGTACGTGATCTCGACGCTCGCCAAGCGCGAGGCGCTCGCGCTGGGCTTCCACGAGGCGCTGCTCACCGACAACGAGGGCTGCATCGCGGAGGGCTCGGGCGAGAACCTGTTCGTCGTGCGCGACGGCGTGCTCAAGACGCCGCCCGCGAGCGGCTCGATCCTGCCCGGCCTGACGCGCGCCACGGTGCTGCAGCTCGCGCGGCGCGCGGCCGACGAGCTGGGCCTGTGCGACGTGCGCGAGGAGCCCGTCACGCGCGGCGAACTCGTCGTGGCCGACGAGGTGTTCCTCACGGGCACGGCCGCCGAGATCACGCCGGTGCGCGAAGTCGCGGGGCTGGTCATCGGCCAGGGCTCCCCCGGCCCGGTGACGCAGGCCCTGCAGCAGACCTACTTCGACATCGTGCGCGGTCGAGCGCCGGCCCCCGAGCACTGGCGCACGCGCTTCGGCGCGCTCGTCCGCTGACGGAGCCCCGGGCCGCGCGCCCCGCACGCCCATGAGCCACGACGCGATCCTCACGCTCATCGTGACGGGCATCGCCTTCGCGCTGTTCCTCTCCGACCGGCTGCCGGTGGACATCGTCGGCATCGGCGTGCTGCTCGCGCTGGCGATCGCCGGCGTGGTCACGCCCGAGGAGGCGCTGGCGGGCTTCAGCAACAGCGCGCTGGTGACGATCGCGGCCATGTTCGTGCTCTCGGCCGGGCTCGTGCGCACCGGCTCGCTCGACCGCGTCACGCGCGGCGTCATGGCCCTGGCCGGCGACAGCAAGCGCGCGCAGATCGCGCTGCTGCTGCTCACGGTCGCGTTCGTCTCGGCCTTCATGAACAACACGCCGGTGGCGATCATCTTCCTGCCCGTGTTCCTGGGCGTGGCGGCGCGGCACGGCACGCAACCCTCGCGGCTGCTCATCCCGATGTCCTTCGCGACGATCCTGGGCGGCACCTGCACGCTCATCGGCACGAGCACCAATCTCGTCTCGAGCCAGGCGGCCGCGCGCGCCGGCCTGCCCGAGATCGGCATGTTCGACTTCGCCGTCCCGGGCATCCTCTACGCGCTGGCGGGCTTCGCCTTCCTGGCGATCGCCGGGCCGCGCCTGCTGCCGCGGCGCGCGTCGGTGACGAGCGTGTCCTCGGGCGGCAAGTTGCGCGAGTTCGTGACGGAGGTCGTGTTCCCGGCCGGCAGCCCGCTCGTGGGCAAGAGCTACCAGGACGTGCTCTCGCGCGTCCCCGGCATCACGCCGATCATGGTCGTGCGCGGCGACGAGACGCACATGGCGCCGCTCGTCGGCAACCCCCACACGCAGTTCATCCGCGCGCGCGACGTGCTGCTGCTGCGCGGCGCGCCCGACGCCATCAACGACCTGCTGCGCCGCGAGGGGGTCGAGCTGCCCGCCGAACTCGGCGCGGCCATGGCCAGCCGCGTGCGCGGGCGCACGGTCACGATGGTCGAGCTGGTGCTCGTGCCCAACTCGCCGCTCATCGGGCGCACGCTGCGCGGCGTGGGCTTCGCCCGCAAGCACGTCGACACGGCGGTCCTGGCCGTGCTGCGCCGCGACGAGCACCTGCGCGAGCGCGTCTCCGAGCTGCGATTGCGCCTCGGGGACACCCTGCTGGCGGTCGCCGACGAGGAGCAGCTCGAGGCCCTGCGCAACGACGAGGACTTCCTGCTGCTCGAGGACGTCGAGCAGCAGGTCGTGCGCCGCGGCCAGGCGCCGCTGGCGGTGGCGATCATGGCCGCCGTCGTCATCGTGGCGAGCACGGAGCTGCTGCCGATGAGCCTCTCGGCCCTGGCCGGCGCGGGCCTCATGGTGCTCGTGGGCTGCCTGCCGGCGCGCGTGGCCTACAACTCGGTCGACCTGTCGATCCTGGCGCTCATCGCCGGCATGCTCACGCTCGGGCTGGCCTGGGAGAAGACCGGCCTGATCGGCGAGATCAGCGACGGCGTGCTGCACAGCCTCTCGCCCTACGGGCCGCGCGCGGTGCTGGCCGGCCTGTTCCTGCTCGCGACCGTGCTCACCAACTTCTGCACGAACACGGCCGTGGCCGTGTTGCTCGTGCCGGCCGGCATCCAGATCGCGGCCGCCCTGCAGCTCGCGCCCGAGCCCTTCGTGTACGCGGCGATGTTCGGCGCCTCCTGCGACTTCGCCACGCCCGTGGGCTACCAGACGAACCTGCTCGTGTACGGGCCGGGCGGCTACCGCTTCCTCGACTACACGCGCATCGGCATCCCGCTCACGATCGTGCTCTTCGCGGTCTCGATGGTCGTGATCCCGTGGTGGTTCCCGCTCGTCCCGCTCGCGCCGTGAGCGGGCCGCGCCTGTTCGTCTCGGCGGGCGACACCTCGGGCGACCAGCACGCCGCGCGCCTGCTCGCCGCGCTGCGCCGCCGCTTGCCCGACCTGCAGTGCGAGGGCCTGGGCGGCCCCGAGCTGCGGGCCGCCGGCTGCCGCGTACACGAGGACCTCGTGAGCCACGCGATCTTCGGCATCGGCGGCGCGCTGCGCGCGCTGCCCGAGATGTTCGGCGTGCTGCGGCGCACCGCCGGGCTGTTCGACCGCCGACGCCCCGACCTGGTGCTGATCGTCGACTACCCCGGGCTGAACCTGTTCGTCGCGCGCCTCGCGGCGCGGCGCGGCATCCCGGTGGTCGCCTTCATCGCGCCGCAGTTGTGGGCCTGGGCCACCTGGCGCGCGCGCCGCTTCGCGCGCGTCGTCGACGAAGCGCTGGTGATCTTCCCCTTCGAGGAGCCCTGGTTCTCCGGGCACGGCCTGCCCGCCGCGCACATCGGCCACCCGCTGCTCGACGGGCTGCCCGAGGGCGAGGTGCGCGCGCCGGACATCGCGCGCGAGCCGCGCCCCGTCGCGCTGCTGCCCGGCAGCCGCCGCCGCGAGGTCGCCGAGAACCTGCCGATGATGCTCGACGCGGCGCGGATCGTGCTCGCGACCCACCCCGACGCCACGATCCACGCGGCGCACGTCTCGACCGAGATGCAGGGCCGCATGGCGGAGCTGGCGCGCGCGGCGGGCGTGCCGCTGGCGATCCACGGCGCGCAGGTGCACGCCGTCATGTCGAGCTGCCGCTGCGCGCTCGTCGCCAGCGGCACGGCCACCCTCGAGACCGGGTTGTTCGGCACGCCGATGGTCGTGGTCTACCGCATCTCGCGCCTCGAGCGCGTGCTGGGCGACCTGCTCGTCGTGCCGCCCTTCGTCGGGCAGGTCAACCTCGTCTCGGGCCGGCGCGTGTGTCCCGAGGTGATCACCGTGCCCCCGGCGCCAAGGGAGATCGCCGCGCAGCTGCTGCCGCTCATGAGCGACACGCCGGACTACGCCGCGCAGAAGGCCGCGCTGGCCGGCCTGCGCGCGCGCATGGCGGGGCGGGGCGCGATCGAGCGCGCCGCCGAGCGCCTCGCCGGGCGCTGGCTGGCCGCGCCCTCCGCGCGCCTCAGCGCGGCGGGCTCCCCGCCCACCTGACGATGTTGCAGAACAGCGTGCGCGTGACGTCGGCCGGCCCCGGCTCGCCGTTGAGCGAGCGCAGGATGTCGAGCGCGCAGAGCAGCACGCGCCCCTGGCCGACCCGGACGATGCCCAGCGAGGTGCCCGGCTCGTACTGGTGATCGGACCAGCCGCCCACGACGCACTCCTCGCCGACGAGGCGCAGCGAGGCGCGCTCGGCGCCGTAGTGCACCAGCTCCTGGAAGAAGCGGCCCCAGGCGCCCTCGGCCGGCAGGCCGTCGAGCAGCGGGTGGGCGCGGCCGAAGAAGCCCCCGCCCAACCAGTAGCGACCGTGCTCGATACGCCCGCGCTGCTCGAGGAGGCCGCGCTCGGCGAGCAGCGCCGCCCAGGTGTCGGCCCGGTGCAGGAAGCAGACCGTCGTGCCGTCGTCGCGGACGCGCTGCAGCAGGCTGTCGAGCAGCGCGTCGACCTGCCGCTGGCGCTCGGGCGTCGTCCAGGCCAGCTTCACGGTGCACAGCCCGTCGCTCTGCGCGTACTCCAGGCGCAGCGCGTGCGCCCGCCCGCCCTGCAGCTGCAGCGGCGCGCTGGCGCGCCAGGCCGGCGAGTGCGCCAGCCAGTAGTCGACGACGAGCTGCCCGTCGATCCACAGGCGCGCGCCGTCGTCGCTGAGCATGTGCAGCAGGTAGGCGCCGCTCTCGGGCGGCGTGAGCGTGCCCTCCCAGCGCACCGAGAAGTCGTACGGGCCCACGGCCGGGTCGGGTTCGCTGCGCGACCACTCGAAGTCGATCTGCGCATCGGTGCGGCGCAGCAGCACCTCGCCCGCGTCGGGATCGGTGCCGCGCCGGTAGGTCGCCGACAGGCCCGCGCCGAAGGCCTCGGCCGGCACCGTCTCGCGCGGCTCGGGATCGTGGTCGCCGACGAGCACGTAGTCGAGCGGCGGCAGGCTCGAGTGGTAGACGGGGAGCTGCGCCTTGCCGCTCGTCTCGAAGAAGCGCCGCAGCGCGCGGCCGCGCTCGAACAGCGCGCCGTGGACCGGCAGCGCCGGGCCCTTCCAGTCGACGACCAGCAGGGCCTCGTGGCCCGTCGCGAGCACGGTCTCGGCGGCGGCGGGCGCGCCGCCCGTGGCGGGGCCCGGCAGCAGTTCGGCGATCAGGCCGTGCGTGCCGGCCCCCACCTCGGCGTCGATCTCGAGGCCCGGCAGGAGCAGTTCGCCGAAGACGTCGCCGCCGCGCACCTCGACCGGGAACGTGCGCTGCCAGAGCTGCCGTCCGCCCGGGGCGCGCAGCGTGAGCCGAAGGCGGTGCGGGCCCGCGAGCGCGCCGGTGTCGATCAGCCCGACGTCGGCGGTGACGCGCACGGCCGCCTGCAGCGCGGGCGAGACCCACTCGCCGGCCTGCACGACGCTCTGCCGCGCGCGCACCACGAGGCGCCGCGGGGCGAGCGCCGCGGCCAACGCGCCCGGGTCGGCCTTGGGATGGCGCCACAGGTCCACGATGCCCGAGTGGTTCTCGAGCAGTTCGCTCTCCCAGCCGTTGATCACGTAGCCGTCGGCCAGATCGCCGAGGCGCACGTTCTCGAGGGCGCGGACCTGGTAGTCGTGGGCGACGGCGCCGGCGCGCAGGGTCAGCTCGTCGAGCGAGAGGAAGCCGGGCCGGGCCGCCAGCCAGCGCCGCCAGTGCGCCGACCAGGTGCGGTGCGCGGCGCCGTCCCAGCCGAGGGCGGCGGGGTCGACCTCCTTCTCGATGAGCGCCAGGCGCGGCGGGCTGGCGTTGGCGCCCTCCTCGCCCCAGAACACGATCTCGGCGCGGTTCTCCGTGCGCCGCAGGTGCTCGTCGGGGCCCTTCCAGTGCAGGTCGCGCCAGGTGCCGGGCCCCGGCGCGTTGTGGTAGTCCCACCAGCCGCTCTCGTGCAGGCCGGCCTCCCAGGGGCGCGCGTGCAGCTTGCGGCTGTCGGGCCCCTCGACGGCCCAGCCCGACGTGAAGGTGATCGTGCGCGAGGGGTCGAGCGCCTGCGCGGCGGCCAGGTCGGCGCGCTGCGCCTCGGTCGGCTCGCGCAGCTCCTCGTTGATCAGGTTGAAAATCACCACGCTCGGGTGGCTGGCGGCGGCGCGCACGACGCGCAGCAGCTTCTCGCGCGCGAGGGCCAGGCACAGCGCGTCGCCGCCCGCGCTGGCGTAGCCGCCCGGCTCGACGTAGGCGAGCAGCCCGAGCTCGTCGTGCAGGTCGAGCAGGCCGGTGGCCGGCGCGCAGCGGTGGTGGTTGAGCATGTTCAGGCCCAGCGCCTTGGCCGACTCGATCTGCCGGCGCGCCAGCTCGGGGCTCGGCACCATGCCCGTCACCGGCCAGAAGCCCCACGAGATGGCGGAGGTGAGGAAGACGCGCTCGCCGTTGAGGCGGAACACCGCGTCGTCGCCGACGCCCTCGACGGTGAAGGAGCGGAAGCCGAAGCGCTGCTCGACGACGTCGACCTCGGGGCCGAGTCCTCCCGTGCGCTGCAGCGGGCCGCTCCCGTCGCCGCGAAACGCGATCTCGCCTTCGGGCAGGTGCAGCGCGAGCCGCGCGACGTACAGGTGCGGCGCCTCGGGGCTCCACAGCGCCACGCCCGGGGGCGACAGCTCGACCTCGTGCAGCGATGCGCCCGGCGGACAGCGCAGCGCGAACTCGGTCTGCTCGTAGCGCAGCGCCGTGTCCGCGACGGCCGGGGCTGCGCCGTCGGCGGCGCGCAGGCGCAACGCGAGCGCCGCGCCGCGCTCGACACCCGTCGTGTTGCGCACCGTGACGGCGAGGCGCACCGTGCCGGGCTGCGACGTGTTGCGCACGAGCACGTCCTCGATGTGCACCGCGTCGCGCACGACGAGGCGGACGGGCCCCGTCACGCCGCCGAAGCCGTGGCTGGCGGGGATCGTCGGCGCGTCCGGCGCGCTGCCCCAGCGATGCGCGTCGTGATCGGTCCAGTCGAAGTTGCCGCCCGGGTCGGTGACGCGCACGGCGAGCACGTGCCGCCCCGCCGACAGCCTGCCGCCGAGTTCGACCGCGAAGGGCGTGTTGCCGACCGCGTCGTAGCCGACGAGCGCGCCGTCGAGGAACACCTCGGCGCGCAGCCGCACCGCGTCGAACTGCAGCGTGACGCTCGGCGCGCCGCGCGGACCCGCCGCGAGCCAGTCGGCCGGCACATCGAACTCGCGCCACCACCAGCTCACGCCGAGGTAGTCGCCGGCCGTGTCGGGCCGGTCGGGCGGCGGTGCGTCGGGCGCGCGGCGCTCGGCGGCCAGCGCGTCCCAGAAGTGCGCCTCGACCGTCGAGGGCACGCTCACGGCGAGCGGCCGATCGAGCGCGGGCCGCGAGGCGCCCGCGCCGGCCGGCGCGGCGGACGTCGGCGCCGCGTCGAGCCGTTCCCAGCCGCCCGTCGGCGCATGCACCGGCAGGCTCGCGAGATCGACGCCGGGCAGGTGCAGCCCGTCGCCCTCCCATGCCGCCTCCCGGTCGAGCCACAGCGACCAGCCCTCGCCCGAGAGGTCGAGCACGCGGCGCGCCTCGGCGCCGCGCGCCGCGCCCGGTTCGCCCCCGCAGCCGGCACCTGCCCCCGCGAGCACGAGCAGCACGACCGTCAGCAGGGAGCTCGCGCGACGCATCGCGCCAGCATCCCAAAGCGGCGCCGCGCGCTCCACGGGGAGGGCGCGGTGCCGCGCGGCTCAACCGCCCGTCGTCGTGATCGCGGCCGCGCTGGGCGCGAGCAGGAGCACGCGCGCCGTGGCGGTGACGGTCACCGGGCTGCTCGTCGCCTGCGGCATGTCGATCGAGACCGTGCCGCCGGTGGCGTGCCAGGTCACGTTCTCGTTGTGCGCGTCGAAGCCGCTGCCGGCGTCGAAGTGCAACATGCCGTCGACGTCCGCGCGCACGATCCACAGGTCCTGATCGGGCAGGGGCGTCCCGGGATTCGCCGAGGCCGTGAAACCCCAGGCCACCAGGCCGTCGTCGAGCGCCAGCACGCCGGCCGACGTCTCCTCGGCCGCGCCGATCAGGCTCTTCCACCAGACCACCGAACCGCCGTCGTCGATCAGCGCCAGCCAGGCGTCGCGGCTCGCGCCGCTGCCGTGATGGCCGGCGACCAGCGTCCCGCCTTCGACCGGCGAGAGGCCCGTGATGACGTCGTTGTCGATCGCCGCGTCGGCCCCGAGGTAGCTCGCCGACCAGCGCAGGGACCCGTCGGACTCGAAGGTCGCCAGCCAGCCGCGGAAGTCGGGCGCTTCGTTGTCGAGTCCGCCCGTCACGATCGAGCCGTCGAGCGCCTCGACCAGCGGCCCGGCCGTCTGCAGCGGGATTGCGCCCGTGACCTTGGCCCAGAGCAGTCCGCCGACCGCATCGAACCGCGCGAGCAGCAGATTCGTGTTGCCCAGGCCGGCGCCGACATCCGTGTAGGTGATCGTCGCGCTCAGCAGGAAGTCGCCGTTGGCGGCCTCGATCAGGCGCGCGGCGTGCGCCGTGCTCGCCGCCGTGCCGAAGGACAGCTCGACGGCCCAGAGCACGGCGCCGGAAGCATCGAGCCGCGTCAGCACCGGCCGGCTGCCGGCGGGCACGATCGTCGTGGCGGTCCCCAGCAGCGCCAACCCGCCGTCGGACGTCGCCACCATGTCGGCCAGCTTGAAGATCGCCGCGCCGGACTTGGCGTACCCGAGATGCCAGACGCTCGTACCCGCGGCGTCGAAGCGATCGACGCGCGCCTGTCCCGTCGCGATGGCGTTGCCGGCGAGCACGAGCCCGCCGTCGGCATGCGCCACGACGGCCGCCGGAATCTGCTCGTGTCCGAGCAGCGCCTCGCCGCGCCGCTCGCTCAGCACGAGGCCGACGGCATCGAGTTCCGCGAGCCAGGGCCGGCTGCCGCTCGTGCGACCGGCCACGACCAGACCCTCGCCGCGCGGCACGATCGCCGCGACCTGCTCGGTCAGTCCGAAGTCGGCCACCATGGACCAGCGCGTCGGCGCGAGCCCCGTGCTCAGCGGGCCGTCGGCCTGCGCGATGTCGAAGCTGACGAGCGGGAAGTAGACCGGGAGGAAGGCGCCGGCGCCGTAGTAACCGGCGAAGGCCGAGACCCAGCCGTCGATCTCCCACCACGGATCGCCGAGCGGGTCGACGCCCAGGTCGAAACCCATCGTGGCGCCGGTGACCGGCCCGCCGACGTTGATGCCGTTGTAGACCACCTGGAAGACCATCGCGACGGTGGTCGAGACCGAGAGCGCGGCCGTGCTCGCGCCGCTCACGATCGGGGCCGCGACCCGGCTGATGAGCTGCGGCGTGTCGGCCGCGCCGGCCAGCGTCCCGCCGATGTCGATCTCGACCTGGGCGTCGAGTTCCTGCACGAAGGCCACGCGCATGCCGCCGACGGCCTGCCCGCCGATCGCGACGTAGACGGCCGCGAAGGGCTGCACCACGGTCATCGGCCCGACGGGGAAGGGCGGCAGCGGCACGTAGGCGAGCGGCAGCGTGCCGGAGAAGTCGCCGCTCGCATCGGCCGTCACGTCGAGCGTCACCGCGCCGGTGAAACCCACCACCGCGGACACGCCCTTGGGCTTGCCCGTCGGACCGAACTCCACGAAGGTCTCGAAGTCCGGCGCGTTCACGGCGGCGTTGCCGTTCACGGTGATCGTGATGCCGCCCGCCCCGGCCAGTTGAAAGTCGTTGAAGGGCAGATAGACGCCGCGCTCGGAGGTCTGGGCAGGGCTCGGGGCGGCCAGAGGGACGAGCAGGACAAGAGCGGCCAGGGCGGTGCGCAGCATGGGATCACTCCGGGAGGGGCGCCCCCCGGCAGGGGAGGCGTGACTCACCTCCGTTTGCGCAGACCGGCCGCGGCGCCCGCCAGGAATCCCGGCGGCGGCCCGGCCTCAGTTGCGCATCGAAGTGATCGGCGCGGGCACCTGGCCGCCGCGGCGCGCGAGGACGGCCGAGGACCAGCGGTGCACCGGCATGACCGGCGCGCTGCCGAGCAGGCCGCCGTACTCGACGAGGTCGCCCTCCTTGCCGCCCGGCACGGGGATGATGCGCACGGCCGTGGTCTTGTTGTTGACCATGCCGATGGCCAGCTCGTCGCCGATGAGGCAGGCCAGCGTCTCGACCGGGATGTCGCCGGGCACGGCGACCATGTCCATGCCGACCGAACACACGGCGGTCATGGCCTCGAGCTTGTCGATGCTCAGCGCGCCGACGCGCACGGCGTCGACCATGCCGGCGTCCTCGCTCACGGGGATGAAGGCGCCCGACAGGCCGCCGACATGCGCGGTCGCCATCGCGCCGCCCTTCTTGACGGCGTCGGTGAGCAGCGCGAGGGCCAGCGTCGTGCCGTGCGTGCCGGTACGCTCGAGGCCGATGAGTTCGAGCACGTCGGCCACCGAGTCGCCCTCGGCCGGCGTGGGCGCCAGCGAGAGGTCGACGATGCCGAAGGGCACGCCGAGCCGCGTGGCGACTTCGCGCCCGACGAGCTCGCCCATGCGCGTGATCTTGAAGGCCGTGCGCTTGACGACCTCGGCCACGGTGTCGAGATCGGCCTGCGGGCCGAGGACCGCCAGCGCGTGGCGCACGGCGCCGGGCCCCGAGACGCCGCAGTGCAGCACGACGTCGCCCTCGCCGGTGCCGAGATTGGCGCCCGCGACGAAGGGGTTGTCCTCGACCATGTTGCAGAAGACGACGAGCTTGGCGCAGCCGATGCCGCCGCGGTCGGCCGTGCGCTCGGCCGTGGCCTTGATGACGCGCGCCATGGTCAGCACGGCGTCCATGTTGATGCCGGCGCGCGTGCTGCCGAGGTTGATGCTCGCGCAGACGCGCTGCGTGACGGCGAGCGCCTCGGGGATGGACGCCATGAGCCGGCGGTCGCTGCGCGTGGCGGCCTTCTGCACGTAGGCCGTGAAGCCGCCGATGAAGTCCACGCCGCAGGCCTCGCCGGCCTCGTCGAGGGCGCGCGCGATCGGCACGTAGTCGTCCTCGGGGCAGGCGGCGGCGACGAGCGCGATGGGCGTGACCGCGATGCGCTTGTTCACGATCGGGATGCCGAACTCGGCCTCGACCGCGCGCGCCGTCGGCACGAGCGGCCCGGCCACGGCGATCAGCTTCTCCTTGATGCGCGCCGCGACGGCCGCCACCGGGCCGCCCGCGCAGTCGAGCAGGTTGATGCCCAGCGTCGTCGTGCGGATGTCCAGATTCTCGACCTGGAGCATGCGCAGCGTCTGCAGGATCTCGTCGTGCGCGAGGGTCATGGCCGCGCGCCGCGCATCAGTCGAGCCGGTGCATGGCCGTGAAGACGCGCTCGTCGATCACGGTCACGACGTAGTCGGCCGGCTTGCTCAGCGCGAGCAGCGCGTCGCGGAAGGCCGCGAAGCTCTGGCCGCTGGCGCCGATGTCCACGACCAGGATGGCGTTGAAGTAGCCGCCCGTGATGCGCTGGCTGACGTCCTGGATGTCGCCGCCGAGCTGCCCCACCGCGCTCGACAGCTCGGCCAGGATGCGCGGCCGGTTGACGCCGACCGCCGAGACGATCAGCGTGCCGCGCGCGCCGCCCGCGACGAAGGGCGCGGCCGCGGCGCTCCGCGCGAAGGCGACGTCGGCGCCGGGATGGCGGCCGGCCGAGACCTCGCGCGAAGGGCCCTCGGCCGTCTCGACGAGCTGCACGCCGCGGCGCAGCGCCAGTTCGCGCGCGGGCGCCGTGAGCGTGGTGTTCCCGTCGATCACGAGCTGCGCGCCGTTCGGCAGCGCGGCGATGTCGTCGGCGGTCAGGATGCGGCGCGCCATGCTCAACGCCCCGGCCGCCGCGCGCGCTGCATCTGGCCCGGGCCCGTGGCCGGCAGCGCCGAGACCTGCCGCCCGCCCTCGATGCGCACGAGCCACAGGCCGTCGGCGAGCTGCCCGAGCCGCGCGGCGTGACTGCCGGCTACGCGGCCGTTCGGCGCCGCGGCGCCGCCCGCGCGCGGACACTCGGCATTCGTGCAGCCGCTGCATCCGGCCGAGCCGCAGTTCGCGCAGGCCGCGCCGCCGCACGACGCCGTCTCACGCGCGGCGGCTCCCGCCTCGACGACCTCGATGCCGAGGCGCTGCGCGCGATCGCGCGCGCTGGGCGTGATGAGCGTCTCGCCGTCGAGCACGATGCGCCGGCCGCAGCGGCCCTCCTGCACGTCGCGATCGGTGATCAGCTGCTTGCTCACAGGCCGAGCACTCCCGCCAGGTCGGCGTGCGGGCGCGGGATCACGACCGAGCGCACGAGCAGCCCGGCGCGCGAGGCCTCGGCCGCGCCGGCCTCGGTGGCGCTCGTCACGTCGTCGACCGCGCCGGTGAAGCTCACCACGCTCTTGCCGCCGATGCCCGCCGCGAGCTGCAGCGAGACGAGGTGGATCGACGCGATCTTGGCGGCGATGTCGGCCGCGCGGACCGTGCTCGCGACGCTGAGCGTCTCGAGGATGCCCACGGCGTCGAGCTGCGCGACGCGCGGCGCGGCGCCCTGCGCGAGCGCGAGCAGCGTCGGCTCGACGTTGGGGATGAAGAGCTCGTCGATGAGCGCCTCGGCGCCGACCTCGGCCCCGCGCCGCAGCGCCGAGCCGACCTCCTCGACGGCGCCGGTGAAGAGCACGATGAACTTTCCCGGCGAGACGGAGCGCGCCTGCAGCAGCGAGACGCTGGCCTCCTTGCGCAGCGCGTCGGTCGCCTCCAGGCCGGTCGCGATGCTGGCGAACTCCAGCAGCGCGATGCAGGGGCCGGGGCCGCCGACGAGCGCGCTCATGCGGGCAACCTCTCGCCGCCCGCGCCGAGCTCGAAGACCGAGCCGTCGTCGAGGCTGATGCTGTCCACGATGCCGACCACGGCGACCTGCCAGGCGAGGTCCTGGCTGCCGAGCACGGTGCGCGCCGCGCGGCCGAAGGCCACCAGCACGGTCTCGCCGATGCCGGCGCCGATCACGTCGCCCGCGACGACCAGCTCCTGGCTCTCGCGCTCGCCGGTCGTGAAGGGCCGCACGAGCAGCATGCGGATGCCGGTGAGCGAGTCGGCCTTGCGGGTCGACCAGACGTTGCCGACGACGCGCCCGAGCAGCATCGCGTCAGGCCAGCTCGGGGCCGGAGGAATCGTCGACGACGGCGACCACCGCCGCCTCGACCGCGATGTCGTGGCCGCGTCCGAGCGCGGTGCGGCCCGCGCGGCCGTAGGCCACGATGACCTCGTCGCCCACGCCCGCGTCGACGGCGTCGGCCGCGACGACCAGGCCCTGCTTCTTGCCGCCGCGGGTGCGGTCGGCGACTTCGTGCGGGTCGACGAGCAGCAGCTTGAAGCCGGCGAGCGTGTCGTGCCGGCGCGTGGCCCAGACCTCGCCGATGACGCGCCCCTTGAACATCAGCCGCGCCCCTCGTTGGGCCTGCCGGCGATGTCGCCGAGCGTCTTCTCGATGGCCGCCACCGCCTCGCGGATGTGGCTCTCGGTGCCGCCGAGCTGCAGCCGCCCGAAGGCGCCGTAGGGCTGCAGGTGGATGAGCTTGATCGGCGCGGCCTTCTCGGCCTCGTTGGCGGCGATCGTCACCCACGCGGCCGGATGCACCTCGAGGATGTAGAGCGTCTCGCCGCCGAGCAGCATCATGCCCTGACGGTTGCGGTTGATCAGCATCGACTGGTAGTCGTCGATGCCCGTGATGACCTCGCTGGTCATGATCTTCGGCTGCAGCCGGTCGCTCTCGCCCACCTCGAGGAAGCGCAGGATCTGCCGCCCCGCCTCGAGCACCTCGGCCTGGCTCTCGTGGTGCACCTCGAGCAGGCCGAAGCTGCGCTCGACGACCTGCACCGCGGGCCGCACCGAGGTGGCCTTCAGCGCGATGTCGGTCACGCGGTTGATGGCGATGCCGGGAGCGATCTCGACGTAGAGGGCCGCCTGCCCGCGCACCGGCAGGTAGCCCTTGGCCGTGCTCGCCACGAAGCTGGCGAACTGCGGCTGCATGCTGTCGAGGAAGGCGTAGGTGCGAAGCTGGACCATGGGGACGGCCGGGAACGGGAAGCGGAGGACGGCCCGCGCGCGGCGGACCGGCGGTCAGGGCGGGTCGGGCGCGGCGCGCGCCGCGGCGACTACTCTTCGGAGACCGCCGACGGCTGCGGCAGGATCGACTCGACCTCGCTGTGCGGACGCGGGATCACGTGCACCGAGACGAGTTCGCCCACGCGCTTGGCGGCCGCGGCGCCGGCGTCCGTGGCGGCCTTCACCGCGCCGACCTCGCCGCGCACCATCACGGTCACGTAGCCGCCGCCGATGCGCTCCTTGCCGATGAGGGTCACCTTCGCGGCCTTCACCATGGCGTCGGCGGCCTCGATGCTGCCGACGAGGCCCTTCGTCTCGATCATGCCCAATGCGATCTGGCTCATGTTGCTTCGTTCTCCGCCGGCGCGCGCGCCGGGCTCTTGCGGGATGGAATCGTCAGGGGATCAACGTCCGGTTGCTTGCGCCGTGCGCGCTCACGACCGGTACTTCAGGGGTTTGGGGACGGGGATCGGCCCGCCTTCGTAAGGCGGGCGCACGTGACCGGCCGACGCGCGGCCCGGCGCGTCCGGCGCGGCGTGGCCCGTGCCGCGCGCCGCGGGCGCGCCGGACGGCGCGCGCGTCGCGAAGGGCGGGGCCGGGTGCGTCGGGTTGCCGACGTAGACGGGATGGTCGGGGGTCGGCGCGCGCGGCGTCGCGACCGGGCTGTGGGTGCCGAGCGCGCCGCTGCTGCCCGCGGCGCGCACGCCGGGCGCGGGCGCGACGGGCAGGCGCGCGAAGCTCAGTTCGCTCGGCGGCCCCTTCGAGAAGTCGGGGAAGCTCTCGACGAAACCCTCGTAGCAGTAGCCGACGTGCTTGGTGAGCACCAGGTTGTGCGCCGAGATGTTGTCGCTCGTGATGTTGCCGCCGAAGGCGCCGCAGCCCAGCGTCATGCTCGGCACGAGGCCCGTGCCGTAGCCCACCGCCCCCTGCGCCGAAGGCGCGTTCACCAGGATGCGGTGCGTGGGTTTCTCCATGATGAAGGCCCAGATGACCTCTTCGTCGCGGCTGTGGATCGACAGCGTGTGGCCGCGCCCGCCGAAGTTCAGGATCTCGATGCAGCGCTCGCAGCCCGCCTCCCAGCCGTCCTCGAAGTAGACCGAGAGGATCGGCGAGAGCTTCTCGACCGAGAGCGGGTGCTCCCAGCCGACGCCGGTCTCCTCGGTGAGCAGCACGGTCGTCTCGGCCGGCACCTGGAAGCCGGCCATCTTCGCGATCTGCACCGGGTACAGCCCGACGATCGCGGCGTTCACGCGGCGTCCGCGCACGACGATGTCCGCCAGCTTGGCGCGCTGCTCGGGCGTGCACCAGTGCGCGCGGTTGCGGGTGAACTCCTCGCGCACCTGTTGCTCGATGGCGCGGTCGACGACCACGCTCTGCTCGGAGGCGCAGATCGTGCTGTTGTCGAAGGTCTGGCTGCCGATGATCGCGCGCACCGCGTGGCGGACGTCGGCCGTGCGTTCGATGAAGGCCGGCGCGTTGCCGGGCCCCACGCCGTAGGCCGGCTTGCCCATGCTGTAGGCGGCACGCACCAGGTCGGGGCCGCCGGTCGCGAGGATCAGCGCCGTCTCGCGCGCGCGCATGGCCTCGTGCGTGCCTTCGAGCGTCGGCGACGTGAGGCACAGGATCAGGTCGTCGGGCGCGCCGGCGGCCTTGGCGGCCTCGGCCAGGATGCGGCAGGCCTCGCCGATGCACTTCACGCCGCGCGGATGCGGCGAGATGACGATGCTGTTCCGCGCCTTGAGCGCGATCAGGATCTTGAACATCGCCGTGCTGGTCGGGTTCGTGATCGGCACGACGCCGAGCACCACGCCGTAAGGCTCGGCGACCTGGTAGTAGCGGCGCGCGTCGTCGCGCAGCACCACGCCCACGGTCTTGAGGTCCTTGAGGCTCTCCCAGAGCAGTTCGGTGCAGAACCTGTTCTTCTGGAACTTGCCGACCACCGAGCCGAAGCCCGACTCCTCGACCGCGAGCCGCGCGAGCTTCTCGGAGGCCTCCGAGCCCGCGCGGGCCATCGCCGCGCACACGCGATCGACCTGCTCCTGGCTGGCGCGACGCCAGCTCTCCCAGGCCTGGCGGCTGCGCCGCACGAGGTCCCGGGCCTCCTGGATGCTGCGCAGATCGGCGTCGGCGAGGATCATCTGCGGCGGATCCTAGCAAACGAACGCGCGCCGCCGAGCGCCCGGCGCCGCGCGAAGATGCGCGTCCGATCGTGGCCCCTTGCAGCTCCGTTCGCGGAGGACTGCCCGGCCGCGCCCCTTACGGGAAGATGCCCAGTTCGGCGTAGCTCTGGGCGACCTTCTTGATGGCGACGCAGAAGGCCGCCGTGCGCATGTCCTTGACGCGGTCGTCGGCCTGGAAGACGGCGCGCATCTCGCGGTAGGCGTCGATCATCGTGTTCTCGAGCCCCGAGCGGACGAGGTCGATCTCGTCGGCGCCCGAACCGAGCGCCGAGCGCTTCTCGTGCGTGATCGTCTTGCCCGTGACCTGCTCGATGAGGTCGAGGTAGCGCTGCTCGCGCCCGCTGTCGAAGCGCTTGGCCATGCGCCCGAAGCGCATGTGGCTGATGTTCTTGGTCCACTCGAAGTAGCTGACCGTCACGCCGCCCGAGTTGGCGTAGATGTCGGGCAGGATGAACACGCCGCGCTCGAGCAGGATCTGCTCGGCGCCCGGGGTCATCGGGCCGTTGGCGCCCTCGGCCAGCACCTTGCACTTGATCTTGTGCGCGTTGGCCAGCGTGATCTGGTTCTCCATCGCGGCCGGCACCAGGATGTCGCACTCGATCTCGAGGCAGTCGGAGCTGTTCTTCAGCTCGCGGCAGCCGGGGAAGCCTTGCACGTAGCCCGTCTTCTTGCGGTGCTCGGCGAGCGCCTCGATGTCGATGCCGTCGGGGTTGTACACGCCGCCGTTGTATTCGCCGACGCCGATGATCTTCGCGCCGCCCTCCTCGACGAGGATCTTGGCCGCGTGGTAGCCGACGTTGCCGAGGCCCTGCACGACGACGGTCTTGCCCTTGAGGCCGGGTGACAGGCCCCAGCGCCGCGTGTCCTGCTCGTGCGAGAAGGCCTCCTTGAGGCCGTAGTACACGCCGCGCCCGGTCGCCTCGCGGCGCCCGGAGATGCCGCCCTGGCTGACGGGCTTGCCCGTCACGCAGGCCATCGCGTCGAGTTCGCCGTGGCGGATCGCGCCGAAGGTGTCGGCCATCCAGGCCATCTCGCGCTCGCCCGTCCCCATGTCGGGCGCCGGCACGTTGATGCCGGGGCCGATGAAGTTCTTGTTCGCCAGTTCGGCGGTGTAGCGGCGCGTGATGCGCTCGAGCACCTCGACCGGCGTGCGCCACGGGTCGACCTTGACGGCGCCCTTGCTGCCGCCGAAGGGCACGTTCACGAGCGCGCACTTGTAGGTCATGAGCGCCGCGAGCGCCTTGACCTCCTGCTCCTCGACGTGCTGGCTGTAGCGGATGCCGCCCTTGAGCGGCAGGCGATGGTGGCTGTGCTCGGCGCGCCAGCCCTGGTACATGGTCAGCTTGCCGTCGACCTTCACCGGGAAGTTGAAGCTGAAGATGTTGTTGCAGACCTTGATCTGCGCGAGCAGCCCCGGCTCGAGGGACAGCAGCGCCGCGGCCTTGTCGAACTGCTGGCCGACGATGTTGTTGAGGTTGAGGTCCTCTTTCGCGGGTGCGGCGGCGACGGCCTGCGGACTCATGGACTCACGGCTCCGGGTGGGCGGCGCGACGAAGGGCGGGGTCGGCCGCGGTGGCAGGGTTCGGGGGCGGGCGGAAAGTCGGCCAGTGTACCGCACGCGCCCCCGCGTCCGGCAAAGGGGCGGGCCGCCGGCCGGCCCGAGGGGCTCGACGCCGGGGGCCGCCGCGGCGCAGACTGCCCCCCCGTCGGCCGCCGCCCGACAGCAACGAGGAGCCCTTCCCATGCCCGCCGACGCGCCGAGCCTGCAGGAACGCTTCGCCCCCCGCAACGCCTGCTTCGGCTGCGGGCCGGCCAATCCGCAGGGGCTGCGCCTCGCCAGTCACGCCGAGGACGGGCGCTGGGTCGCGCGCTGGACGCCCGGCCCGCACCACGAAGCCTTCCCCGGCATGCTCAACGGCGGGATCATCGGCGCGCTCCTCGACTGCCACTCCAACTGGGCCGCCGCCCACCACCTGATGCTCGCGCGCGGCGCCGACCGGCCCCCCTGCACGGTCACGGCCGACTTCCACGTGAAGCTGCTGCGCCCCACGCCCAGCGGCGCGCCGGTGGCGCTCGTCGCCACGGTCGCCTCGACCGACGGCGATCGCGTGGTCGTCGAGGCCACGCTCGGCAGCGGCGAGCGCGTGACGGCCACCTGCCGCGGCACCTTCGTCGCGGTGCGCGAAGGCCACCCGGCCTTCCATCGCTGGTAGGCGCCGCCCCGGGGCCTCAGCCCTCGGTCGCGGCGCGCAGCGCGCGGCCGGCCTGCGGGCTGACCGAGCGCAGGTGCAGGTCGCGCTGCGGGAAAGCGATCTCGATGCCCGCCTCGCGGAAGGCGTCGTCGATGGCCAGGTTGAGGTCGTGCGGGATCTGCCGCACGAGTTCGGGGCTGTCGACCCAGACGCGCAGCTCGAAGTCGAGCGAACTCTCGCCGAAGCTCACGAACAGCACGCGCGGCACCGGCTGCTTGAGCACGTCGGCGTTGCGGGCAGCCACGCCGTAGAGCAGTTCGGTGGCCTTGCGCGTGTCGCTGCCGTAGGCGATGCCGACCTTGACGATCACGCGCAGGATCGAGTCGGCCAGCGTCCAGTTCACGAGCTGCGTGGTGATGAACTCCTTGTTGGGCACGACGAGTTCCTTGCGGTCCCAGTCGACGATCGTGGTGGCGCGCATGCGGATGCGCGCGACGGTACCCGTCACGCCGCCGACGGTGACCGTGTCGCCCACGCGCACCGGCCGCTCGACGAGCAGGATCACGCCCGACACGAAGTTGGCGAAGATCTCCTGCAGGCCGAAGCCCAGGCCGACCGTGACGGCCGCCGCCAGCCACTGCACGTCGCCCCAACCCACGCCCAGCGCGCCGAAGAACAGCGCGATCGTGGCGACCGTGAGCACGTAGCGGGTGAGCGTCTTGACCGCGTAGTGCCCGCCCGCGTCGAGCGGCAGGCGCCGCAGCAGCAGCATCTCCAGCAGCGCCGGCACGTTGCGCACGGCGACCGTGCCCGCGACCACGACGAGCAGGGCCAGCAGCAGGTCGGCCAGCGTGACCGGCTCGAGCACGGTGACGGTTCCGGCGGGCGCGTCCTCCGGGCCGGCGAGCGCGGACAGGCCGCCGAGTTCGGACGCCGGCCGGCTCTGCGTGACCTCGTGCTCCCAGAGCGTGACGCCCTCGACGACCGAGAGCGCCGGCAGCACGGCGCTCCAGACGAGCCACAGGCCGACCGCGAGCGCGACGAGCTGCAGGCCGTCGAGCACGCGCCGCGACTGCTCGTCGAGCCGCGCGAGCGAGGCGTCGTCGAGCGCCGCCTCGCCCGACACGCCGAGCCCCTCGTCGTCGGGCTCGGCCGCGCCGAAGCGCGCCGCGTGCGCCGCCTGCAGCTTGACCAGGCGCCGGCGCGCCACGGCCACGGCCCGCAGCAGCAGCGCGTGCACGATGAGCAGCGCCACCGCGAAGGCCACCGAGAGCAGCAGCCGGTGCAGCAGGACGAGCGCCGTGGCGTAGTAGCCCAGCGCGGCCAGCAGCACCAGGCCCAGCGGCAGCAGCACGAGCGGCGCCTGCCACAGCAGGCGCACGCGCATCACCGAGGCGCCGCCGCCGCGCGCCATGAGCACGCGCGCCACGCGGCCCTCGGGCCGCAGCATGTGGCGCACGACGAAGGCCAGCGTGAGGCAGGCGGCCATGAACATCAGGCGCCCGAGCGCGTCGCTCCAAGCGTCGTTCGGCTGCGCCTGCAGCGTGGCGATGACGAAGGTCGCCGGCAGCACGATGGCCGCCAGCATGCCGACGTGGCGGCGCACCGAGCGCGCCACGCCTTCGGGCCAGCCCAGGTGCGCCTCGGCCAGCCCGCGCGGGCGCCCGAGTTCCTCGAGCACCTGCAGGCCGAAGGCCACGAAGGCCGTGTCGGCCAGACCCGCGCCCACGGCGGCGGCGAAGCTCGTCGCGCCCTGCGCGGGCGTGAGACGCCAGGCCAGCAGCCAGATCACGGCCGGCCACAGGCCGGCCAGCAGCAGCGTGACGCCGGCGGCGCGCAGCGTGGGCCGGAAGCGGTCGGCGGCCGCGCTCTCGGCCGTGGCCTGCAGCTGGCCGAGCAGCCGGCGCCGCTGGCGCAGCACGACCACGATCACGAGCAGCGTGCCCAGCGCCACGAGCGGGCTGCGGCGCGCCTCGCTCCAGAGCGAGGAGAGCGCCGCCCGCCAGTTGGCGGGGCGCAGCAGCCAGCGCGTCGCGTCGAGGGCCGAGCCCCACAGCGCGGGCAGCGCCACGTCGTCGAGCGGTTCGGCGCTGCGGATCCACAGGCTGCTGGCCTCGATGAGCGTGCGGAACTCGCGGGCCTCGGCGACCAGCCGGCGCTGCGTCTCGTCGGCCAGCACGAGCTGCTCGAGGCAGGCGCTGCCCGCGTCGAGCTCGCGGTCGATGCGCGCGCGCAGATCGAGCCAGCCGCGCCGCAGCGCACCGGCCAGCGCGTCCCGGCCGGCCCCGTCGTCGGGCCCGGGCTCGAGCCCCTCGAGCGCGCCCGCGACGCGGGCGTCCACGTCATCGAGCTCCACGCGCTCCTGCTCGAGGCGCAGCAGCTGCGACTGCACGGCGTCGACCTGCTGCTCGCGCGCCGCCAGCTCGGTCTCGAGTTCGTGCGGCGGCGGCAGCAGGCTGCGCTGTCGCCGCAGGAACAGCCGCGTGGCCGTGCTCAGCCCCGTCCGGGCGACGCGGGCGGACACCCGCTCGCGCGCCTCGACCAGCGCCCGCAGCTGGTCCGCGAGACGCTGCTGGTCGGCCGCGGCGTCCTCGGCGCGCGCCGCGAAGCCCTCGGGCGCCGTCTCGAGCGCGGCCAGCTGCTCGGCGCGCTGCGCGACGCGCGCGACGAGCGGGTGCGCCTGCGCCGGGCCGCTGGCCGCGTCCTGCGCGGCGGGCAGCGCGGCCGGCGGCGCCAGCCAGAGCGCGAGGGCGAGGAGCGCGCCGCTCATGGGCGACCCTGCTCGCCGGGCGTCTCGCGCGGCGGCCCCTCGACGCCGGACAGCTCCGCGGGCCTGCCGATCCAGCCCTTGCGCCGGAAGAACACGACCATTCCCAGGGCGCTGAGCGCCATCACGACGAGCGCCGCCGGGTAGCCCCAGGGCGCCTGCAGCTCCGGCATCACGGCGAAGTTCATGCCGTACACGCCGGCGATGAAGGTCAGCGGGATGAACACCGCGCCGATGATCGTGAGCACCTTCATGATTTCGTTCATGCGGTTGCTCACCAGCGAGAGATGCACGTCGGTCAGCCCCGAGCCCAGCTCGCGGTAGTTCTCGACCAGGTCGATGAGCTGCACGACGTGGTCGTAGCAGTCGCGCAGGTGGATGCGCGTCTCGTCGGCCACGAGCGGGTCGGGGTCGCGCACGAGCGCCGAGATCGCCTCGCGCAGCGGCCAGATCGCGCGCCGGATGGCGAGCAGGTCGCGGCGCACGACGTGGATGCGCCCGACGGCGCCCGGGCGGCCGCCGAGCAGGATCTCCTCCTCGAGCGCGTCGAGCCGGTCGCCGGCCGCCTCGAGCACCGGGAAATACCCGTCGATGACGGCGTCGATGAGCGCGTAGGCCAGATAGTCGGCGCCCGCGGCGCGCGCGCGCCCCTTGCCGGCCCGCAGCCGCTGCCGCACCGGGTCGAAGCCGTCGCCGCGCCGCTCCTGGAAGCTCACCAGGAAGCCCGGCCCGAGCACCAGGCTGAGCTGCTCGGTGTGGAAGGTCCCGTCCTCGGCGACGGTCGGCATGCGCACGACGATGAACAGCCGGTCGCCGTAGCGCTCGATCTTGGGGCGCTGGCTGACGTGCACGACGTCCTCGAGCGCGAGCCGGTGCACGCCGAACAGCTCGCCCAGGCGCCGCAGCGTCGGCTCGTCGCCGAGCCCGTCGACGTTGAGCCAGGTGACCGCGTGCTGGCCGAGCATCCGGGCGACCTCGTCGACCGCGCCGATCTCGCGCTCGACGCAGGCCTGCGGCCCGTAGGCGAACACGTGCAGCTGGCTGCGCGGCGCGTCGGGGTCGAGCACGAGCGTGCCGGGCGCCGCGCCGCGCGGCGCGCGACGGCCGCCCCGACGTCGACGCCGCTTGCCACCCGCCATCCGCTCCGCTCCGTCAGGATTCGAAGAAGACCGTCACCTTGCGCCGCGCCACGTCGAGCACGCACCCGAGCGCCATGAGCGTCGCCAGGATCGACGACCCGCCGTAGCTCACCAGCGGCAGCGGCAGGCCCGTCACCGGAAGCATGCCGGTCGCGATGCCGAGATTCATCAACGCCTGTCCGCCGATCAGGCCGGCGACCCCCACGCAGACCAGCCGCCCGAAGGGTTCGCGCGTGCGCCAGGCCACGCCCAGGATGCCCGCCAGCAGCGCCGTGTACAGGCCGAGCACGGCCGTCGTCCCCAGCCAGCCCCACTCCTCGCCCACGATGGCGAAGATGAAGTCGGCGTGCGCGACGGGGATGCGGTTGCCCTGGTTCTGCAGGCCCTCGCCGAGCCCGGCGCCCGCCAGGCCTCCGCTGCCGATGGCCACGACCGAGTAGAACTGCTGGCGGCCGGTGCCGCGCTTGAGGCGCGAGATGTCCTTCTCGACGGCCTGGGCCTGCTCGTGCAGGCGCGCCTGGCGCAGCTCGCGCGCGTCCTCCATGAGCGCCGGGATGGGTTGCAGGAAGGACTCGATGCGCTCGCGCTGGTAGTCGCGCAGGGCGCCCGGCACGAGGTAGGCCACGGGCAGCAGCACGGCGGCGGCCGCCGCGAGCAGCCCGACGTGGCGGCCGCGCGCGCCGCTCACGGTCACGAGCGCCACGAGGATCGGCAGCAGGACGAGCGAGCTGCCGAGGTCGGGCTGGCGCATCACGAGCACCCACGGCACGGCCGTGATCGCGAAGGGCATCGCGTAGCTGCTCCAGGTGTTCGTCACGCCGCGGTGCTGCAGGTGGCGCGCGAGCACCAGCACGAGCACCGGCTTCATGAACTCGCTGGGCTGCAGCTTGAAGCCGAAGGGCAGGGCGATCCAGCGGTCGGTCTCGCCCTGCGAGATGAAGGGCATCGCCAGCAGCAGCACGATGAGCACGAGGTAGGCCGGCCAGGCCAGCAGCGCGACGTTGGCGATCCCGAGGCGCATCACGCCCAGCGCGGCGAGCGCGCCGAGCACGACGAACAGCAGTTGCCGCGGCCACAGCGGCGTGGCGAGCCCCTGCGTCGTGCTCCACACGAACAGCACGCCCACGCCCAGCAGCGCCAGCGCGGGCAGCACGACCGACCACTCGAGCGCCGCCGCTCCGCGCCGCGCGCTCACGGGCCCGTCCCCGCCAGCAGGCGGTCCTGCACGCGCGGCGCGCGCAGCAGTTCGGCCAGCAGCGGCACGCAGGCGTCGCCGCCGTGCTCGCCGGTGTGTTCGAGGAAGATCGCGAAGGCCAGCACCGGCTCCTCGCGCGGCAGGTAGCCCGCGAACCAGCTGTGGTCGGGACGGGCGGCGACCTCGGGCGTGCCGGTCTTGCCCGCGACGCTGCGCGCCAGCTCGTGCGCCAGCGGTGCGCCGCGGGTGAGCGACAGCAGCTCGTGCGCCGTGCCGGCGCCGTCGTCGACGACGGCGGCCAGGCCCGCGCGCACGGCGACGAGGTGCTCGTCGCGGAAGGGCAGTTCGAGCGCGGCGCGCGGCGGCACCTCGCCGTAGCCCTCGACCGCGGCGACGAGCGAGGGCGGACGCAGGTAGCCGACGCCGAGCGCGCCGAAGGCCACGGCGACCTGCAGGGGCGTGACGTCGTCGAGCGGCGCCTGCCCGATGGCCAGCCGCATGGCCTCGCTGCGGGCGAAGGGCCCCGTCGGGAGCGGCAGTTCGGGGTCGCTCAGCGAGCCGCCGAGCGGCAGGCCGAGGCGGGCGAGCGCCTCGTTGCCCTCGAGCAGACCCGTGGCGCGGCCGAAGCCGAACAGGCGCGCCGCCTCGGCGAGGCTCTCGCCGCCGGCGCGGTCGGCCACGCGGTAGAAGAACAGGTTGCACGAGCGCGCCAGCGCCGAGCGCAGGCCGATCTCGCCGTGGCGACCCAGGCAGCCCAGGCTCTGCGTGCCGACCGTGAGGCGGCCGTCGCAGGACAGCCGCGTGCCGGTGCCGATGGCGCCGGAGCCCAGGGCCGCGAGCGCGGCGATCGGCTTGAAGGTCGAGCCCGGCGGCGGCAGGTTGCCGGTCGAGCCGGCGCCCAGCGCGCGGTCGTGCAGCGGGCCGCGCGGGTCCGCCAGCAGCGCGCCGTAGTCGAGCGCGAGGGCCGCGCGGCGCGGGCGCGGCGAGGTCGCGGCGGCGAGCACGTGGCCGGTGCGCGGGTCGAGCAGCACGATCGCCCCCGGCCAGCCCCGGTCGTCCTCGTCGGTGACGCCGCGCTCGAGCACCCCGTCGAGCACCTGCTCGGCGGCGCGCTGCAGGTGCAGGTCGAGCGTGAGCGAGACGTTGAGGCCGCGCATCGGCCGGGCCGACTCGACGGCCCGCTCGTCGTCGAGCTGCTCGTCGCGCACGCTGGCGATCCAGCCGCGCTTGCCGCGCAGCAGCGGCTCGAGCGCGGCTTCGAGGCCGAACAGCCCGCGCTCGTCGCCGTAGCCGTAGTCGATCTCGCGCACGAGGATGCGCAGCTGCTCGTACTCGTGCAGCTCCTCGGCCGAGAGATCCTCGAGCGCGGCCAGGTCGGCCAGGCGCACGCGGTGCGCGGTCGCGACGTCGAGGTCGCTCTCGCGCGGCTGCCCCACGCGCCCGACGAGCAGCGGCGCCACGTCGGCCGTCTCGGCGGGGTAGACGCGCCGCCGCTCGCCGCGCACCGTCCAGCCGGGCAGCTCGCGGCCGCGCACGGCGACGAGCGTCTGCACTTCGTAGCCCACGCCCGCGGCCACGTCGTAGGCGTCGTCGTCGAACTCGGCGTGCAGCTCGCGCGCGCGCTCGAAGGGGTCGGGACGCGGCAGCTCGGCCAGCAGCGCGCGCTCGACGCGCAGGTCGGCGCGGGCCACGGCGGCGTCGACGGCGCCGTACAGCTCGTCGGCGCGCAGGCCGGCCAGGCGCGCCAGGTCGCCCAGCACGGCCGCCTCCGTCAGGCAGCGCTGCTGGGCGGCCACCAGGCCCGCCTCCCAGCCCGGCAGCTCGGCCAGCAGGCGCGCGCTGCCCTCGGCCAGCGCCGCGTCGAGCGCGGCGCGCAACTCGCGCCCGTAGAGCCAGCCGACGTAGGTGAGGATGTCGCGCCGCCGCGGCCGCGGCTCGATCGCGCCGAGCAGCTCGATCGGCACGCTGCCCAGTTCGACCAGCCGCAGCGGCGCGCCCTCGACGACCTCGGCCATCGCGCGCCGCTCGCCGTCGAGCAGCCACAGCAGCTCCGAGACGTGGCCCAGCGCCGAGCCGCGCCGCCAGCGCCGCCAGCGGAACTGCAGGTCGCGGACCTCCTCGGTGCGCGCCAGCGGCTCGCCGTGCCGGTCGAGGATCCAGCCGCGCTCGAAGGGCAGGCCCTCGAACTGCATCGTCGTGCGCAGCGACTCGCGCGCCCACAGGTCGGACTGCAGCAGCTGCAGGCGCACCAGGCGCAGCTCGACGAAGACCAGGCCGAGCAGGAGCACGACGAAGATGATCGTGACGCGGCGCTGCCTCACGCGGCGCTCCAGGCCAGGTCGGCGGCGCGGCGGGCCGGGCGGGCCAGCAGCCAGGCGAGCGAGGCGCCGAGCAGCAGCGTGGACGGCGGCGCCGGCGCACCGCGCAGGTCGATCCAGCCCAGCAGCAGGCCCGCCAGCGACCAGCAGCCGGCCACGAGCAGGGCGGCGGAGAGCAGCGCGCCGGTGCCGCGCCGGTCGATCGTGACGCGCAGGCCCTCGACGAGCGCCAGGGCCGCGAGCGCCGCGAGCACGTGCGCCCCGGCCGGCTCGAGCATCACCAGCGCGCGCCCCCACCCCAGCGCCAGCGCGGCGCCGAGCAGGCGCCGGCGCGGCAGGTGCAGACCGGCCAGCGCCACGGGCAGCACGAAGGGGTCGGGGGCCAGCGCGCCCAGCCAGCTCTGCGCCAGCACGCCGAGCTGCGAGGTGAACACGGCGAGCGCGAACAGGGCGATCACGGGCCGGTCACCTGCACCGCGCCGTCCGGGTCGGGCGGCAGGCGCTTGATGGAGAGGCCGGCGGCGTCGACGTCGAGCACGGTGCCCACGACCAGGCCGCCGGTCGCGAGATCGCCGGTCGCGACCAGGTCGCCGCGTCGCGGCTCCCAGCCGGAGGGCCAGCTGTCGCGCGCGGGCGTGCACGCGACGGCCGAGCCGTCGGGCGCCACGAACAGCAGCTCCCCCGACGGCACCGAGGTGTCGAGGACGGCGTCGAACAGCGACACGCTCGCGACGCGGCCGACGTACAGGCCCGCCTGCGCCACGACGTCGCCGCGCACGATGTCGCGCCGCAGCCCGGCGTCGATGCGCGCCGCGCTCGGCGCGCGGCAACTGGAGGACAGCCGGGCGCGTACGCGCCGCCAGACCGGCTGCGCGCCCGGCGGCACCTCGACGGTCGCCAGCTCGATGCGCGCGACGTCCACGAGCGGCTCGACCACCAGCCCCTCGCCGAGCGCGAAGTAGGTGCCGCCGCCCGGCGCCTCGCCCTTGCCGCCGACGAGCGCGCCCAGCAGCAGCCCCGGCGGCAGATCGTCTCCGAGCGCGGCCACGTCGCGCGTGAAGGCCGGCTGGCGCGGCGCGGGCAGCAGCGTCGACGAGCGCGCCTGCACGCCCAGCGCGTAGCCGTCGCCGGCGCCTCCCGAGGTCGCCAGGAACTGCACCGGTCGCGCCTCGGGCGCCGGCCACCACTGCGCCGCGACCGGACGGGACTCGGCGTGTCCGAGCCGCGCGACGACGGCGCGCGTCCCGCGGGCCTCGAGCGACGCGACGAAGCCGACGAGCGCGCCGCGATGCGTCACGACCGTCCCGGGAACCACGGCCCCGGCCGGCACGGCGAGCACGAACTCGTGCCGGTCGGGGCGCTGCTCGGTGACGGGCACGAGCAGGCCCTCCCGCCCGCCGCCCGCCACCGGCACTTCGCCGAGCACGGCCGTGCCCCAGGCGGCGAAGGCCGCGCGCGCCGGCTCGCGCAGCAGCTCGAGCAGTTCGGCGCGCTCGGGGTCGGGGCCGGCGGCGAAGCGCGCGAGCAGTCCGTCGCCGGGCGCCAGCAGCGGCGCGGGGAGCTGCTCGATCAGCCGCACGGGACGGACCCCGGCCAGCGATGCGATGCACCCCGCGACCAGCAGCGTGGTCGACAGACGTCGCGTGCGTGCCATCGGCCGCCGCCTCCCCCGCGGAGGTCAGCCCGGGCCCGGGATCAGGCCGCCTCTTCGCCCGAGTCGAGCACGCGGCTGTAGATGTCGAGCTGGTTGAGGAACTCGCCCGTGCCGCGCGCCACGCAGGAGAGCGGGTCGGTCGCGATGCGCACCGGCAGCTGGACCTCCTGCTCGATGACCTTGTCGATGCCGCGCAGCAGCGAGCCGCCGCCGCACATCGTGATGCCCTGGTGCACGAGGTCGGCCGCGAGTTCGGGCGGCGTGTGCTCGAGCGTGGCGCGGATGGCGCCGACGATCGACATGACCGGCTCGAGCAGCGCCTCGCGGATCTCGACGCTGGTGATCACCGTGCGGCGCGGCAGGCCGATCATCATGTCGCGGCCGGCGACCTCCATCTCGAGTTCCTTCTCGAGCGGCGCGGCCGAACCGATGGCGAGCTTGATGCGCTCGGCCGTCTGGTCGCCGATGAGCAGGTTGTAGTTGCGGCGCATGTAGTTGACGATCGCCTCGTCGGCCTCGTCGCCCGCGATGCGGATCGACTCGCAGTGCACGATGCCGAAGAGCGACATCACGGCGACCTCGGTCGTGCCGCCGCCGATGTCGACGATCATGCTCGCGAGCGGATCGGCCACCGGCAGGCCCGCGCCGATGCCGGCCGCCATCGGCTCGGCCACGAGGTAGACCTTGCGCGCGCCGGCGCGCTCGGCGCTGTTGATCACGGCGCGGCGCTCGACGGCGGTGATGCCCGAGGGGATCGCGATGACCACGCGCGGCCGCACCATGAAGGTGCGGTTGTGCACCTTGCGGATGAAGTAGCGCAGCATCTTCTCGGTGATCTCGAAGTCGGCGATCACGCCGTTCTTCAGCGGGCGGATGGCCTGGATGTTGCCCGGCGTCTTGCCGAGCATCTCCTTGGCGGCGAGGCCGACGGCGTCACCGTCGAGCAGCACCTCGTTGCTGCCGCGGCGCACCGCGACGACCGAGGGCTCGTTGAGCACGATGCCCTCGTTCGGGATGCACACCAGCGTGTTCGCCGTCCCGAGGTCGATCCCCATGTCGATCGAGAACTTTCCCACCATCCATTCGAAGGCCTTCATCGCGCACGCTCTCCTGTCCGAGGTCGCGGCAGGGGGCCCGCGGGCGGGACGGAGCGAGGGCTCCGCGCCGGCCGGGGGCTCCCGCCGGATAGGGTCTTGCCTGAATCGGGCTCGAGACCCCTTCGGTGCCATCTCCGGATCGCGCCCCGAGGGGCGCGTCCCGAGCCGAAGCGATCCGCCACGGCCTCGATTGGAAAGGGCGCGTGCGGCGCTTTTAAGCGAATTCGAACTCGCGCCCCGGACGCCCTGCGCGGCGGTGGTCCATTTGAACCACCGGCTCGGCGCGCGGGACCGGCGCGCGCGCGCCGGGTGCCCCGCCCTTAGAAGGGCCAGCCCTGGCCGAAGGCCGAGCGCAGCTTGAGCTGGATGAGCACGAAGGCCGTCACGAGCGCGAGCGTGGTGACGAAGACCAGCGCCTGCTCGAGCCCGGCCGGGTTGACGGCGGGCGCCTCGTCGCCGACCTCCTCGACCTCGAGCTCCTGGCTCTCGGTCGCCTTGGCCTCACGGGTCTTGCGCGAAGGAGTCTTGCTGCGGGCCACGGAGGCGCTCCTCAGTTGAGGTAGGTCGAGGCCTTGTCGAAGCGCTGCATCGACGAGTTCGGCGCCTCGATCTCGATGCGGGCGGTGCAGTAGTCGTTGTAGACGTTGTCGACCTTGACCCGACCCAGATACGCGCCGTTGCGGTGCACGTCGAAGGTGAAGCCGCGCTCGACGGCGTCGCGCGAGCCCTTGTCGAGGATCACGAACTTGTAGGTGCTGTCGACCTCGGCCACGTTGGCCTCGATGCGCGGCATCGCGACCACGCTCGTGGCGTCGAAGCCGGCCGTCTTGGCCACCTCGACCAGCTTGCCGAGCTGGCCGGCCTCGGAGCGCGCCGCGACGAGCTCGTCGTCGAGCTCGTCGATCCGGCGCTGCAGGGCGGCGAGCTGGTCCTCGGCCTCGCGCCGGGCCGTCTCGGCCAGCCGCGCGGCCTCGCGGGCGTCGAAGGACTCGCTGCGCAGCTGCTCGTTCTTGTCGGACAGCTCCTCGCTGCGCGCCAGCGTGCTGCTGTAGCTCGACTCGAGCGCGTCGATGCGCGCGTTGATCTTGGTCACGTCGTCGAGGAGCTGCTGCTTGTCGGCCTCGAGCCCCTTGGCGATGCGCTCGGCGCTCTGCATGCGCACCTCGAGGTCGTCCTTGTCCTCCTGCAGCCGCTGCTTGTCGGCCACCAGCAGGCGCTCACGCTCGGTGTAGCCCGAGCGCTCCTGCTCGAGCGCGTCCTGCGACGCGGCGAGCTGCGCCTGCAGGTCGGTGAGCTGGCTCTGCGCGACGTCGGTGCGCTTGAGCAGGGCCCCGGCGGCGCCGAGCACGACCAGCGCCAGAACGAGGTTCACGACGACGAAGATCTTGCCGATGCTGCTCATGCACGCGCTCGCGCGGTCGGAAGGGGAACCCGCCTTCGGGGACTGGTCCTCGGGACTTCGACCAGCAGACGGAAGCGGGCAGGGTAGTGAGGGTGGACGGGGGTGTCAAGAAAGGCGGGGACGCAGCACGATCCAGGCCGCGCCGAGCAGCACCAGCCAGAACGGATGGTCGCCCCACCGCACGTAGAGCGTGCGGTCTCCGTGCAGCGGCACCTGCGCGGAGAACACGCCCGCGACGGCGCGGTCGCGGCCGTCGGGCGCGAAGCGATCGGCGCCCTGCGGCCGCCGGCCGTCGGGGCGCACCAGGCAACTGATGCCCGAGTTCGTCGAGCGGAACAGCGCGCGCCGCGTCTCGACCGCGCGCAGCACCGAGTGCAGCTCCATGTGATCGAACTCGGTCGATGTGCCGAACCAGCCCTCATTGCTGAGATTCACCAGGAAGGTGGCGCCCGCGGCCACCAGGCGGCGGCCGTGCTCGCCGTAGGCGTTCTCGAAGCAGATGGTCACGCCCAGCATGTGCCCGTCCCAGGCCACCGGCACCGGCCCCGGGCCCGGCGCCAGGTCGGCCACGAAGCCGGCCACCGAACGGATGAGCTTCACGAAGGGCGCGCGCAACACCTCGGGCAGCACGTCGCCCCACGGCACCGTCTCGCCGCCCGGCACGAGGTGATGCTTGTCGTAGCGGCCGACGAGCGCGCCGTCGGCGCCGAACAGCAGCGCGCCGTTCGCGTAGCGCCGACCGAGCGCGTCGGCGCCCGCCTCGCCGTCGTCGATGACCGCGCCGATCAGCAGCGCGCGGCTGGCCTGGCCCGAGACCGGCGCGAACAGCGGCTCGAGCAGGCGCGCCGCGTCGGGGTCGTCCGGCGCGTGCGCCGGCAGCGCCAGCGGCCACATCGTCTCGGGCCAGACGAGCAGGTCGGGCGGGCGCGAGGCCGTCGAGACCGCCTGGCGCGAGAGGTCGAGGCAGCGCCGGTAGCGGTCCTGCGCCGAGATCGGATTCTCCTTCAGTTCCTGCGGAAAGGCGGGCTGGATCGTCGCGAGCAGCGGCCCGGGTGCCGACGGCTGCAGCGTGAAGGGGCGCACATAGCCGTAGAGCGTCGCGGCGACGAGCACGGCGGCCGCCGCGCGCGCCGCGCCGCGCCGGCCGGCGGCCGCGTCGAGCAGCAGCGCCGCGCCGCTGGCCGCCACGAAACCCAACAGCAGCACGCCGCCGAGGTCGGCGGCCTGCACCAGCACCTCGCTCTGCGCCAGCGACTGCCCCAGGTGCAGCCACGGGTAGCCCGAGAGCGGCGCGCGCATGCGCAACCACTCGTGCGCCACCCACAGCAGCGGCAGCGCAGGGAAGGCCGGCCGACCGGGCAGCGCGCGCCGGGCCGCGGCGCCGAACACGGCCAGCCAGCCGGCCTGCAGCACGACGACCACGGCCAGGTTCACCAGCGAGGTCTCGGCCATCCACAGATTGCCCCAGGCGTGGATCGCCAGGCCGGTGACGAACAGGCGCGCCGCCGCGCGGCGCGCCGTCGGCGCGCGCCGCGCGATCTGCGCCAGCGGCAGCACCGCGACCAGGGCCGCCGGCCAGAGGCCCAGTGGCGGGAAGGCCGCCGCCCAGAGCAGTGCGCCGAGCAGCGCGCTCGCTGGCCAGGGCCAGCCGGCGAGAGGCGCGCGCTCGCTCACCAGGCCGTCTCGGCGGGCAGCGCAAACCAGTCGGCCGGCGTGCCGACCGGCGCGCTGCCCTCGCCGCGCGCGACGAAGCCGAAGCCCTCCGCGCGGGCCATGCAGGCCAGGTCGCCCGAACCGTGCCAGCCGTCGAACACCAACTGACCGCCCTGCACGCGCATCGGCAGGAGCTGGTCGCGCTCGGCGACGCGGCGCACCGGGCCGGCGAGCGGCAGGCGCCGTTCGGTCCAGGGCGACGTCGGCCGGCCGCCGAGGGCCGAGAGCGCCGCGCAGACCAGCACGCGCGCGGTCATGAGCGCCGCCACGGGATTGCCCGGCAGGCAGAAGACGAGCTGGTCGCCGCGGGTGAAGAACAGCGTGGGCTTGCCGGGCTTGATCGAGACGCGGTCGAAGCGGCGCCTGCAGCCGGCGGCCTCCGCCGCCTCCGCCGAGAAGTCGTAGCGCCCCACCGAGGAGCCGCCCGTCAGCACCACGACGTCGCTGTCCTGCAGGGCCGCCGCCAGCGCGGCGTCGAGCGCCGCGCGGCGGTCGCGCACGACGGTCAGGGCGGCGATCTCGGCGCCGGCGCCGGCGAGCAGGCTGGCGAGGGCCGGCCCGTTGCTCTCGCGGATCTGGCCGTGGCGCAGCGGGGCGCCGGGCGCCACGAGTTCGTCGCCGCTGGTGAGCAGGCTCACGATCGGGCGGCGCACGACGGCGAGCCGCTCGACGCCGGTCGAGACGAGCAGCGAGAGCGAGAGCGTCGTGGCCCGGTCGCCGGCCCGCGCGACGACGGCGCCGGCCGCCACGTCCTGCCCGCGCGGCGCGACGTGCTGTCCCGGGCGCACCGGGCGATCGACGAGCACCTGGCCGTCGGCGCTGGTGGTCCATTCGACGGGCACGACGGCGTCGGCGCCGGGCGGCAGCGGCGCGCCGGTCATGATCGCGAGCGCTTCCCCGGCGCGCAGGGGTTGGCTGCGGCCGTCGCCGGCCGCGACCTCGCCGGCGACGGACAGGCGCGCGGGCACGTCCGCCGTCTCGGCCGCACGCACGGCGAAGCCGTCCATCATCACGCGGTCGAAGGGCGGCAGGTCGCCGTCGGCGCGCACCTCGGCGGCGAGCACGCGACCGGCCGCCTGGCTCACGGGCACCGACTCGGCCGGCAGCGGCCCCGAGACGGCGTCGAGCACGAGCGCGCGCGCCTGCTGAATGGTGATCATCGCGACGTCCTGGCGGCCCTCCGGGCTGAGGGCCGGCCCGCCCGGGGCCGGCGCCGCCCATCCGTGGCGACAGCGTGGCGTACCATACCCAACCGCGCGTCGGCGGCGGCCCCTCCCTTATGCTGCCGCCCCGGTGCGGCGCACGCCGGGCGGCCGACGCCGACAGCCGGTCCCGCCGCCTCCCTCCGCGACACGCCGCATGGCACGTTCATCCGCTCTCCCTCGCCCGCCGTGGCTGCTCGTCGCGCTCGTGCTCTGCGCGCCGTCCTGCGCTGACGGCGGGGATGCCGGCGCGGGCGCGACGTCGGCCGCGCCCGAGGCGCCCGGGCACGTCACCTCGGGCGGCCGCACGGTCGAGCGCGAGACGCTCGTGGTCGTCGAGCCGCTCCGCGTGGGGCCGGTGCGCGACGAGATCGTCGTGTCGGCCAAAGTCGCGACGCGCGCGCCCGTCTCGGTGCTGCCCAACATCTCCAACCTGCAGGTGACGAAGGTCTTCGTCGAGGCCGGCGACGCGGTCGTGCAGGGGCAGGTGCTCGCGACGCTCTTCGACCTCGACCTGCGACTCTCGGCCGAGATGGCCGACGCGCTGCACGACGAGGCCACCGGCACGCTCGCCCAGGCCCGCCTGCGTCTGGAGGAGGAGGCCCAGCGCGTGAGCCGCGCCGAGCGCGCCGCGCAGAAGACCGCCGAGGACCACGCCCGGCTCTCGGGGCTGGGCGACCTCGTCAACCGCAAGGAGATCGAGGACGCGCGCCTGGCCTCCGAGAACGCCGCCGACGACCTGCAGCTGGCGCGCTTCGCCGAGCGCGGCGCGGACATCGCCGTCGAACTGGCGCTGATCGCGCAGCGGCGCGCCGAGATCGAGGCCGAGCGCGCGCGCACGAACCTCGAGTACACCAAGGTGCGCGCGCCGCAGTCGGGCGTCGTGAGCCAGCGCAACATCGCGGTCGGCGAGCTGTCGAGCATGGCCAGCCCGATGTTCGTCGTGGCCGACACCTCCGACCTGGTGCTCAATCTGCGCGTGCCGCAGGACAACCTGCTCAAGCTGAAGCGCGGCCAGCCGGTCGAGGTGCGCGCGGTCACGCGGGCCGGCAGCCTGTTCCACGGCACCGTGCGCACCGTGAACCCGGTGCTCGACGAGACCACCGGCACGGTGTCGGTCGTGGTCGACCTGCAGCCCGACGCGGGCCTGGCCTCGGGGCTGTTCTGCGAGGCGCACATCATCACGGCGGCGCGCGAGGACGCGCTGCTCGTGAGCAAGCGTGCCGTGCTCTACGAGAACGACCAGCCGGTGCTGTTCGCGCTCGGCGAGGAGGGCGGCGCGCGCAAGATCCCCTTCGTGGCCGGGGCCGCCACGCCGACCGCGGTCGAAGTGCTCTCCGACCTGTCGGGGGCGCGCCTGCCCGCCGACCTGCGCGTGATCGTGGTCGGCCAGGAGAACCTCAAGGACGGCGCGCCGGTGAGGGTGGTCGAGGAGGCGTTTTGACCGAGCGCCCGCGCGGCGTGTTCGGCTTCCTCACTTCGCGGCCGGTGGCCGTGACGATGGCCTTCGTGACGCTGCTGGCCTTCGGCTGGCAGTCGCTCGGACGCCTGCCGGTCAGCCTGCTGCCCGACATCTCCTATCCGACGGTGACGGTGCGGGTCGAGTATCCCGGCGCCGCGCCGGAGGACGTCGAGGAGCGCGTCACCAAGCGCCTGCACGAGGCGCTCTCGGTGCTCTCGCGCCTCGAGTCGATCTCGAGCGTCTCGCGGGCCGAGTTCTGCGACGTCTCGCTGGAGTTCGCCTGGGGCACGCCGCTCACCTTCGCCATCCAGGACATCCGCGAACGGCTCGACCGCACGCTGCTCCCGCTGGAGGTCAAGCCGCCGATCATCCTGCGCTTCGACCCGACCCTCGACCCGGTGATGCTGCTGGGCCTCACCGGCGGGCGCGACCTGATCGAACTGCGCCGGCTGGCCGAAGACCGCCTCGCCCACGACATCTCGACCATCGAGGGCGTCGCCGCGGTGCGCGTGCGCGGCGGCCTCACCGACGAGATCCAGGTGCGCCTGCAGCCCGACCGGCTCGCCACCTGGGGCCTGCGCACCTCCGACATCGCCGCGCGCCTCGCCGCCGAGAACGTGAACATGGCCTCGGGCACGGTGCTCGAGGGCGACACGCAGTACCTCGTGCGCATCCTGAACGAGTACCGCGACCCCGGCGAGATCGCGCGCACCGTGCTGCTGCGCGACGGCGACTCGATCGTGCGGCTGGGCGACGTCGCGGTCGTGGCGCGCACGACCAAGGACCGCGACGTCATCACGCGCATCGACGGCGCCGAGAGCGTCGAGCTGCAGATCTTCAAGGAGGCCGACGCCAACATCGTCGATCTGGCGCGGCGCGTGCGCGAGGGCGTGCTCGGCACGGCCGGCCAGCGCGACTGGGTCGCGCGGCTGCACGCGGGGGCGATCGAGGACCCCGACGCGGCCCTGCTGGCCTTCCGCCGGCGCGTCGAGGCCGACCCGCTCGAACTGGCGGCGCTGCAGCGGATCACGGCGGCGCAGAACGCCTTCGGCGGCGGTCCGCCGCAGGGCCCGCGGCGCGGCGGCGGCGGCGGCGGCGGCGGCACGGCGGAGGCCGG